>NZ_JBGQQT010000005.1:0-128384 GCF_045528345.1 Desemzia sp. FAM 23989
ATTTGTTGCAATGAAACTGGTACTATATCTTGTCTTTTCATCATCATTCCTCCAACTTGTTTACTATGAAATCAAGTATAGAGCGGAAAAGAAGATATTTGAAGATACCGTTTCATTTTGCGCTTACAGAAAAAGAGGATTAGGATACACTTTTTTAGATTCTTATTGGGTTTGACAGTGAAGTAACGTGTCTCTACTGAATAGTTTACTGTGATTAGTGGATTAGATTATTCAGTAGATCGACTCTAGCGAACAAACCCCTGCGATTTCTGGGCCAGATTGTGAGCTAGAGGACTTTCTAAACTCTAGACGCATGGCATAGAAGCAAAACGTCTTACTCCACGTTCTATTTTTTTATGGTATTCTTATTGGTATGAATATAAGAAATGAGGACATCAAATGAGTGGAAAAATTTATGAAGCAAAACATCTAGTGAAATATTATGAGTGTGATACCAACAAGAGAATGACATTGCCTATGTTGGTCAACATCATGATCCATGCTTCAGGTGAACAAAGTCATTTATTAGGTGTTGGGGACGATGTTGTAAATGAAATGGGATTGTCGTGGGTTATTTTACAATATGAAATGAACTTTAATCGCGTACCTGAATTTGCTGAAGAAGTGACAATCACAACACAAGCGTTGTCCTACAATAAACTGTTTTGTTACCGTGAATTCAAAGTCTATGGTGCAAATGGAGAAGAGTGCGTTACTGCTAAAACAACTTTTGCCTTGATTGATAGAGAAAAAAGGAAAATGGCACGTATTCCAGAAGAAATCGTGGCACCATATGAGGTTGAATTCAATAAAAAATTGGTGCGTACAACTAAACCGGAAAAAGTAGGAGCTGAAGCAACATCAACTGAGTATCGGGTACGTTTCTTAGATATCGATCGCAATCAGCACGTCAACAATTCCAAATATTTTGATTGGGCGCTAGATACATTAGACTACGAATTTTTAACATCTCATGACTTAGACTACGTTAATATTAAATTTGAAAAAGAAGTTCATTATGGAAATATGATTACAAGTTCCGTCAGTGTGATTGAATTAGAAGATGGAAGAGTATCTACGGCGCACAAAATCACTACCGGCGAGACGGTGAATTGTGAACTTAGCATAATTTGGAAATAATAAAGACTGAAAAAAGCAAATTATCCTTGTAATTAATGTGTCTGTCCTTTACACTTGTAAAAAGTAAGTAAATAAACAGGGTATATGAAAGGATAGAGAGATGTTTAAATTAAATGAGAATACAAAAATTGGAAAAGTAGTATTGAATGTTGAAAATTTAGAGAATATGAAAAATTTCTACAATCTATCTATTGGATTAGATATCAAATCAGAATCGGCTAAAGAAGTTTCTTTTGGACCGCATGGTGAAGATAAAGTGCTTTTGACATTGCAGGAAGTACCTGCTTCAGGAGAAAGAGGTCGTTTTGCTGGGTTATACCACTTAGCTCTTCTATTGCCGTCTAGAAAAGATCTAGGAGAAATCTTGTATCATTTATTGACTGCAAAATATCCACTAACAGGAGCTAGTGATCATGGTTATAGTGAAGCTCTTTATTTAGATGATCCAGAAGGAAATGGCGTAGAAATCTACTGTGACAAACCAGTAAGCGAATGGGATATTCGTGAAACGGGTGAGATCGCTGGAGTTACAGAACCAATGGATGCAGAAGGCGTAATTGCTGAAGCTAAAGAAGCTTTCAAAGGTATGCCGGCTGGAACTTATATGGGACACGTTCACTTATTTGTTTCAGATTTGCAAAAAACAGAAGACTTTTACCAAGATCTATTAGGATTTGATTTGAAATACAACTTCGGTTCGCAAGCGAAATTCTTCGCCGCCGGATTGTACCACCACCAAATCGGTTCTAATGTCTGGGCAGGTACAAATATCCCTGCAGCACCTGAAGGAACAAGAGGAATGGACTACTACACTATCGAATTGGACTCTGTCGAAGATTTTGCTAAAGTAAAAGAAGCCTTGGATGAAAAAGCTTATGCTTACACATTAGATGAAGCAGCCAATACGATTGCCTTAGATGATCCAAACGGCATCCATATCGTTATTGAAGTAGCGCAGAAAGTAAAAAAAGGCGTTTAGCCTATCAGCTTTGATTAAACAAGAACGGCAAAAAAGCCAGAGGACAAATGTTCTCTGGCTTTTTTGGCATTTATTAAGATTCACTCGGATCTCTAGGAGTTCCTGGTGAAAATGGAATACTTTGCTCATTAGTGGTTTGTTCCTTGTTAGAAGTTTTTGCTGGAATATTATCTAGTGAAGGATCTTCATTCGTATCAGCAGGCTTTCCTCTATACGCTTCAGATACTTCACCAATGTTTGAAAGCGTAGGATCGTCTTTTGATTTGATCGGCGAACGGTTTAAGTCTGTACCTTTTCCATTCGTACCTGCTCTTTGTTCAGATAAAATAACGTAACCGCCATTTTTGATAGTTTTATTGTACCGTTCGGTTGTATCAGCATCTAAATCATATGCACCAAGCGGGTTGTTTTCATCACCGTAATTGAATAATTTCGGGTGCCCTTTTTCTACTCCTTTTTTGTCTGCTACCGGATCTACATTTGCTATAGTAAGAGATTCTAAAGCGCCTTTATTTGCGCTGTTGGTTACGACAATAATGTCTGATGAGGTGTACCCATCGGTTAATAAATGTTCTATTTCAGCAGCAGTTTCTTCTACAGAGATATATCCACCTATTACTTTTTTGACCATTGTACGAATTCCTCCTTTATTTAGCTTATGTTCATTTACAATAGTAACAAAATTTGGAAGCGAACCCAAATGATTGAATTGTGTCCGAAAAGTCACGGAGTAGAAGATAACTCTCAGAATCCTTATACATCTAAGCGAAATCCTGTTATACTGTAAAAAAAAGAACGAAAGAGGCTAACATGAATAAAGAAACTAGTTTTAAAGATTTTGCAATCAGCTCTGAAATAGTAGAGGCCGTAACAGATCTTCGTTATTACCACCCAACAGCAGTCCAAGAAAGAGTCATCCCTGTTGCATTACAAGGAGAAGACATTATTGTTGAAGCTCAAACGGGCAGTGGGAAAACCGTCAGTTATGGAGTACCATTAGTAGAAAAGGTAGAATGGGCAGAAAATAAACCTCAAGCTTTAGTTTTAACTCCTACAAGAGAACTTGCGACACAAGTAAAAGAAGATTTAACCAATATTGGACGATTTAAACGTGTTAAAGTCGCGGCAGTATTTGGAAAATCCTCTTTTAAAAAACAACAATTAGAATTGAAACAAAAAAATCATATTGTAGTCGGTACTCCAGGGAGATTACTGGATCATTTGCAAAAGGGAACCTTGAGCTTGGAAAAAGTTCGTTACCTAGTGTTGGATGAAGCAGATGAAATGTTGAATATGGGGTTCATTGAACAAGTAGAATCGATTATTGAATTTGTACCGAAAGAACGCCAAACATTACTATTCTCGGCCACTATGCCAGAAGAAGTGGCGCGACTAGCCGGTTTCTACATGCGTGAAGAAAAAGCATCTATTCAAATTGAAACAGCAGAAGGCAGCAAACCGAACATTCACCAGTCATTTGTGAAAGTGCAAGAAGAAGAGAAAGAACGTCAGCTTCTGAACTTGTTGACGGTTGAAAATCCGGATAACTGCATGATTTTCTGTAATACGCAAGCAGCTGTAAACGAGGTACACAGTTTCCTGAGCAAGGCAGGATTGCCGATTGATAAGCTTCACGGTGGAATGTATCAAGATGACCGATTTGATGTGATGAAAGATTTTAAAGAAGGTCGTTTCCGTTATTTAGTAGCGACCGATGTAGCTGCTAGAGGGATCGATGTGGATAACGTGACTCATGTCATCAACTACGACGTTCCTGTGGAGAAAGAAAGTTTTGTCCACCGTACTGGTCGTACTGGCCGCGCTGGAAAAAGTGGATTGGCGTTAACAATGGTAACTCCAAAACAAATGAGCTGGTGGAGAGAAGTTAAGGAATATACCCATCAAACATTTGAAGAAATTCCAATGCCAAATGCTCGATTAGTACAACGTCATCAACGCGCATTCGATGAAAAAATCGCTACACGTCCACCTTTGAAACGTCCGCGTGAAAAAGAACTGAACAAAAACATTACTAAAGTTTATTTCAATGGCGGTAAAAAGAAAAAACTGCGTGCTGTCGATTTTGTTGGAACGATCGCCAAAATCCCTGGAATCAATGCAGAAGATATCGGGATCATTACGATCCAAGAAGGCTCGACTTATGTGGAGATCTTGAATGGTAAAGGACAACTTGTGATTGAAGCAATGAAGACCAGAACGATCAAAGGAAAACAATTAAAAGTTTTTAAAGCAAAAAAATAAAATCATGGAGTATGGCTTGTGAGCTGCCATGCGCAATTTGCATAGGAATAGAGTCATGAGGACTTTAATCGCTGTATTTGCCGAAGAGCCCGTCCAGAAAAATTCTGGACGGGCTCTTCGGCATCTTTATCTTGAACAAATAGGCTTGATTGAGAAGACGAATAAGGTCTATCTCAGAAGAAAAAGCCCCTTATTAGTCAAGTGGGAATTTATGTGAAGCTCGCTTGATCAGCAAACCAGTACTCTATGATAATTGAACTCCCTCTTAGTACCATATTTCACTGTTTGAAAGCACTATATGGTAGTTGAACACCTGTTTAGTACCCTATCTCACTGTTTGAAAGCACGATAGGGTAGTTGAGCACCTTATTAGTACCATATTTCACTGTTTGAAAGCACTATATGGTAGTTGAACACCTGTTTAGTACCCTATCTCACTGTTTTAAAGCACTATATGGTAGTTGAACATCTTACTAGTACCGTATCTTTCTGTTTGAAAGCACGGTATGGTAGTTGAGCACCTTACTAGTACCGTAACTTTCTGTTTGACAGTTTTATTAGTCAAGTGGGAATTTATGTGAAGCTCACTTGATCAGTAATCTACTTTTATAGATAGATAAACAGAAAAAGCACTCCCGCTACTGAATAATTTTTCAGTAACGGGAGTGCATTTTAGTGAGAGGTTTTTTGTCCTAATTCTCAATAATTAGTCTAGATTATTTTGCGTAAAGTTCTGCGATTTGTTTTTGAACTGTTTCATTGTCCAAGAATTCATCATAAGTGGTTTCCGCACGGTCAACAACTCCGTTTGGTGTCACTTCAATAATGCGGTTCGCGATTGTTTGGATAAATTGGTGGTCATGTGAACTAAATAGTAATGAACCTTTGAAAGCGATCAAGCCATTGTTCAATGCTGTAATAGATTCTAAGTCCAAGTGATTAGTAGGGTCATCCATTACCAATACGTTGGCTTTACTTAACATCATTTTAGACAACATACAACGAACTTTTTCTCCCCCTGAAAGGACAGAGACTTCTTTCAGTACTTCTTCACCAGAGAACAACATACGTCCTAAGAAGCTGCGTAAGAATGTATTGTCACTTTCTTCTTTAGAAGCATACTGACGCAACCAGTCAACGATCGTTAACTTGCCATTTGCAAATTCAGCTGAATTGTCTTTTGGTAAATAAGATTGAGAAGTGGTAACTCCCCATTTGATCGTACCTGAATCAGGTTCCATTTCACCCATAATGATTTTGAAGAGAGTTGTGATAGCAATATCGCTTTCTCCTGTGAAGGCTACTTTGTCATCTTTGTTCAAACTAAAGCTGATGTTGCTCAAAATTTGTTTGCCATCGATAGATTTAGAAATGTTTTCCACACGCAATAAGTCATTTCCAATTTCGCGTTCAGGTTCGAAGCCGACAAATGGGTAACGGCGAGTAGAAGGTTGGATATCATCCAAAGTAATTTTTTCCAGTGTTTTCTTACGAGAAGTTGCTTGTTTCGATTTAGAAGCATTTGCACTGAATCGAGCAATAAAGTCTTGTAGTTCTTTTACTTTTTCTTCTTTTTTCGCGTTTTGGTCAGCTTGCAATTTAGCAGCTAGTTGACTAGACTCCAACCAGAAGTCATAGTTTCCAACGTACAATTTAATTTTACCAAAGTCTACGTCACACATATGTGTACAGACTTTATTCAAGAAGTGGCGGTCATGAGAAACAACGATGACCGTATTTTGAAAATTGATTAAGAACTCTTCCAACCATTCGATAGACTTTTTATCCAATCCATTGGTAGGCTCATCCAATAATAGAACATCTGGTTTGCCAAATAAAGCTTGAGCTAATAAGACTTTCACTTTTTGTCCACCAGATAATTCACTCATTTTTAGGTAATGCAAGTCTTCTTGAATGCCTAACCCTTGTAGTAATGTAGCTGCTTCAGGTTCAGCTTCCCAACCATTTAAATCTGCAAATTCTCCTTCAAGTTCGGCAACTTTGATGCCGTCTTCGTCAGAAAAATCAGGTTTCATATAAATAGCATTTTTTTCTTGCATAATGTCATACAAGCGTTTGTGGCCCATAATAACAGTGTCTAAAACCGTTTGGTCTTCATAATCATAATGGTTTTGTTTTAAGGTTGCCATACGTTCATCTGCAGCCATAGAAATATTCCCGGTAGATGGTTGGATTTCACCAGATAAAATTTTTAAAAAGGTTGATTTTCCAGCACCATTTGCTCCAATCAAGCCATAACAATTCCCAGGAGTGAATTTTAAATTCACTTCATCAAATAATTTACGATCAGGAAATTGCAAACTTACGTCCGATACAGTGATCATTAATTTATTCCCTCTATTCTTTATATTGTCGCAGGTCAACTAGTTGTATGTCTCCGGCTTCCAATTTTTTGTTGATCGCGCAACAGAAATTTAAAGTAGAACTCCACAACCAGTAAAAGCCCGATTAGTTCAACTAACATTCAGCGGAGTAAATTGCACCACTAAATGAAGTCTCACTTTATCTGCATAATTTTAGCATACTAATATTTAGAAAGCGATAGTATTGTGCTTTTTCTCATATTCAATAGTAACAATTTGTTCAAAATGAATGAAGACAAGATAGATACAAGACAGAGGGAATTTAACTTAAAATCGGTGAAATGTTATTGCTATTTTTATTTGTGATGTTTATAATATGGTTATCCATATATAGATTATTTTATTGAGTGTGAATACTACATATAGTGTTTAGTGGGTTTGGAAATATGTTAATAAATGAACTAATTAATAGTGAGTGGGGTAAAAAATGATGAGTCCATTAGTTGTTACGACGAAAAATGAGATGCTGAATGTGATCAAACGAGATGATCGGATGATACCGTATGACCTCGATAAAATAATGAATGCTTTGATGAAGTGTTCATTACAAGTAGAAAATCTGGTAGATGAGTTCCGCATGACTAAAATTTACACTTTAGCTTTGCAAATCGACCACGAAATAGCTCATCGCTTCAAAGAAGACATCAAAATTTATGAAATACAAAGCATTGTGGAACACTGTTTAGTGGAAGCTGGGGAAACTAAGATGGCCGAAGCTTACATCCATTACCGGAGTATGCGGGATATTGAGCGACAACAGTCCACAGATGTCAATCAGTCGATCAAGAAGCTGCTTTCACGAGACGAGACCGTTATCAATGAAAATGCGAATAAAGACAGTAAAGTGTTCAATACTCAACGTGATTTGACAGCAGGAAGTGTAGCCAAAGCAATCGGATTGCAAATGCTGCCTAAGCATGTAGCAAATGCCCACTTAAAAGGAAATATCCATTTTCACGATTTGGATTATCAACCTTACTCACCAATGACAAACTGTTGTTTGATCGATTTTAAAAACATGTTTGAAAACGGTTTTAAAGTTGGGAATGCAGAGGTGGAATCACCAAAATCGATCAATACGGCTACAGCCCAAATGGCACAAATCATTGCCAATGTTGCTTCTAGTCAGTATGGCGGATGCAGCGCCGATCGGGTAGATGAATTGTTGGCGCCTTATGCGGAAAAGAATTACCAAAAGCATATAGCAGATGCAGAATATTGGATCGATGGAAAAGAAAGAAAACACAAATATGCATTTGCTAAAACCAAAAAAGATATTTATGATGCTATGCAAAGCTTAGAGTATGAAATCAATACCCTTTATTCGTCTAACGGACAAACTCCTTTTACAACACTGGGATTTGGACTAGGAACGAATGAATTTGAACGAGAGATTCAAAAGGCGATTCTACAAGTGCGTATTGAAGGGTTGGGAAAAGAAAAAAGAACCGCTATTTTTCCAAAACTGGTCTTTACATTACGTCGTGGAGTGAATTTAGAGGCGCAAGACCCTAATTATGATGTGAAGGCATTAGCAGTTGAATGCAGCACTAAGCGGATGTATCCGGATGTTCTTAGCTACGATAAAATCGTTGAATTGACAGGCAGTTTTAAAGCTCCAATGGGGTGCCGTTCTTTTTTACAAGGCTGGCAAGATGAAAATGGAAATGAAGTAAATTCCGGGCGTATGAATTTAGGCGTGGTAACGTTAAATCTGCCGCGCATTGCTCTTGAATCGAATGGAGACAAAGCGAAATTCTGGAATGTGTTCAGCGAGCGTATGCAGGTCGTGAAAGATGCTTTAGTTTATCGCATTGGTCGAGTAAAAGAAGCGACACCAGAAAATGCGCCTATTTTGTACAAATATGGTGCATTTGGCACGCGCTTAAGTGATGAAGACGCAGTGGATGAAGTCTTTAAACACAGACGCTGCACGGTTTCGATCGGATACATCGGGTTATATGAAGTCGCGACGGTTTTCTATGGTCCAAATTGGGAAACCAACAAAGAAGCTAAAGAATTTACTGTAGAGATAGTGCGTCAAATGAAGCAAAATGCTGACGTTTGGGCTGCTGAATACGATTATCACTTTAGTGTTTATTCTACGCCTTCTGAAAGTTTAACAGATCGTTTTTGCCGATTGGACAAACAGAAATTTGGAGAAATCGCTTGTATTACTGATAAAGAATATTACACCAATAGTTTTCATTACGATGTGCGCAAACAACCGACTCCATTTGAAAAAATCGAGTTTGAAAAAGTCTATCCGCAGTATTGTTCCGGCGGCTTTATCCATTATTGCGAGTATCCAGTACTGCGTCAGAATCCAAAAGCTCTGGAAGCCGTATGGGATTTTGCGTACGACCGAATAGGTTATCTAGGTACGAATACTCCTATCGATCATTGTTACAAATGTGGGTACAATGGCGAATTTGAACCAACCGCTAAAGGTTTCCAGTGCCCAGCGTGCTTCAATACAGACCCAATGACTTGTGATGTGGTAAAACGGACTTGCGGGTATTTAGGGAATCCGCAACAACGCCCAATGGTCCATGGACGTCATGAAGAAATCGCGGCACGTAAGAAACACATTACAGATGAACGCACTTATCTTGTTTAAAAGCATAATGAGTGGAGGAGGACGATAAAATGGCGCCTAGAATTCCACAGCAGCCAAAACCTAAAGCTTGGCTGTCTGAAAAGTGGACCCAGAAAAAAATAGCGGACTACAAACCCTTTAATTTTGTGGATGGAGAAGGTATTCGATGCAGTGTTTACGTCAGCGGATGCTTGTTCAACTGCCCGGGCTGTTACAATAAAATCGCTCAAGATTTTTCATACGGAGTAGAATACACACAACAATTAGAAGATCAAATTATTGCTGATCTAGGACAGGCTTATGTCCAAGGGTTAACTTTGTTAGGCGGGGAGCCGTTCTTGAATACGCCAGTATTGCTGCAATTATGTGAGCGTGTACGACAAGAATTCGGCCGAACAAAAGATATCTGGTCGTGGACAGGTTACACATGGGAGAATCTGCAACAGGAGTCTGCGGATAAGTTAGCTTTACTCCATTATGTGGATGTCTTAGTAGATGGTCCTTTTATCTTAGCTGAGAAAGATTTAACGAAAGCCTTCCGTGGAAGCCGTAACCAACGGATCATTGATGTAGCCAAGACGAAATCAACCGGTGAAATAGTCCTTTATATTGATGATTGATTATGGTTGATAAAAAGATCAAAATTTTTGTAAAAAAGAATGGTTTTAATTGACTAATTATATGGGTTTGTTTATAATAATTATAAGGTAATAAAAAAACTAAACAAAAATAAGGAGGATTTTTTCATGGCAAATCAAGAAGTACAAGAGTATTTGAACAACACAGTAGCAACATTGGGTGTATTTTATACGAAATTGCATCAACATCATTGGTACGTAAAAGGATCTCACTTCTATACACTGCATGAAAAATTTGAAGAATTGTATGATTCAGTTAATGAAGTTTTCGATGAAGTAGCTGAACGGTTGATCACGATCGGCGGTAAGCCTTACTCTACATTGAAAGAATTTATAGATCACTCAGCTATTCAAGAAAGTCCTTATACAACAGAAAAAGCGGCTACTGAAATGGTGGAAGCAGTTGTGGCTGATTTAAGATTATTAGCAGATAGTTTAACAAATGGAATCGAATTAACGGGCGAAGCTGGAGACGACGTGACACAAGACTTATTGATCGGGTATAAGACCGATGTGGACAAAAACATTTGGATGTACCAAGCGTTCTTAGGAAAAAGCCCAGTAGAATAACCATTTGTTAAAGAGGTCAGGAAAACAAACATTCCTGGCCTTTTTTTTCAGGTCTTGCAAAATCCTTTATTGATTCAATGAATAGGAAAGATTTCTTTTCTAATAGGAAGAAAAATGACATAATAGAGTTGAAGTCGAGTTTGAATAGGGGGATAACGAATGAACGAAAAAGGTATTTGGTTATTGAATGAAATGAAACCCGAGCACTTTAAAAAGGCGCAAGAAATAGCACCTGATTATGACTTGATTAAAGGGTGGGAGGAAAACAGTGAACTGGATTACCCTGTAGAAAAGATTGAAGTTGTTTACGGATGGGATAAAGACAAAGTACAAAAAGCAGGCTTATTCGATACAGAAGATAGCCAATTAAAATGGATACAAGCCAGTTCAGCTGGAGTGGATTACATGGACTTGACTCATTTGGAAGAACAAAAAATCTTGTTAACGAACGCTAGCGGTATTCACAGCGTACCTATTGCGGAATCCGTATTCGGGATGTTGTTGGCATATGGAAGAAAAATCCAGCAAGCCGTTATAGATCAGACGCAACATGTTTGGAGAAAAGAGCAGGTACTGATGGAGTTGTCTGGTAAAACGATCATGATCGTAGGAACTGGGCACATTGGTAAAGAAGTAGGGCGCTTGGCAAAAGCCTTCAATATGAATACGATCGGTATCAATCGAAGTGGTAGAGAAGTAGAGAACATGGATGCGATCTATCAACAACCTGACTTAACAGATCATGTGGAAAAAGCAGACATTGTAGTCAATATTTTACCGTTAACTTCTGAAACAGAACATTACTTCGATGAGAAAATTTTTTCTCAAATGAAAGAGGGAACTATCCTTGTAAATGTTGGACGCGGCCCGACAGTGAAGACAGAAGATTTGATCCAAGCTTTGGATAATGGAAAAGTGGCTTTTGCGGGATTAGACGTTTTCGAAGCGGAGCCGCTGGAAAACGACAGTCCTTTATGGGATAGAAACGATGTGTTGATCACACCGCATATCTCAGGAAATGCTGAACACTACAATACACGCTTATTTGATATTTTTGAAGAGAATCTACAGGCATATATTGCCAAAAAAGAGTTGCCGAAAAACTTAGTCGATTATGAAAAAAGTTATTAAACAAACAGGGCATTTACTTCAGCTTTCATTAAAGCTGAAGCAAATGCCCTATTTTAGTGAATCAGCGGTTTTGTAGATCCTCTTTGAATCAACTTAAAATCAAGAGATTGCAAAGGCTGCTCTTTTTTTGTCAGTCGTTGGTAAATCAAATGGAAGGCATTCACAGCTTGTAAATCAACCGGATAATCGATAGTGGTGATGTCCAACATTTCAGATAAGAAAATATTGTCAAATCCGATGATGGAATAGTCTTTCCCAGCAACATAGCCTAAATACATGGCCTCAGCTACAAACCCAGCTGCTACCGAATCAGAAGCACACATAAAAGCATCTGGTTTTTCTGCTTGAAGATCAAACCAGCGAGCTGCTGTTGCGCCATCTTTTGTACCGGATAAGTTGATAAACAATGTGGGATCATGGGATTCTAAAGCATATTTATCGGTAAATTCTTTAAAAACCGCTATTCTCGTTTGGGTATTTAAGCCCAATTCACTACTATACAAGTTAATGATTTTACGGCATCCGCTTTGGTACAAATGCTCCAGTCCTAATAAATACCCTTGATATTGATCTATGTAAACGGAAGGAATAACCGCTGATTCCACACGATTTAAGGTTACGATAGGTCCATATTTTACATATTGTTCAATAACGTCCCATTCATTGGTTCGGTAAAGCAGAAAAATACCGTCTAATTGTTTGCTTTTCAACATTTCTAAGGCGTCTAGTTCTTTTTGTTTGTCGTGACTGGTGATAAAAATAGTGACTGAGTAACCTTCTTTTTGGGCTTCCAGAGTGAAGCTTCGTAACAAGAAGGTAGCTGTATCAAAAAAGTCAGTTGATACGATGCCAATAGTTTTTGTTGAGCCTTTTTTTAACGAGACCGCTTGGCTGTTTGGAACGTAATCCAATTCTTTGATCGCTTGGTCAACGATTCTTTTGGTCTCTTTACTGACATAACCATTTTTATTGATGACTCTGGATACCGTTGCAGAGGATACTTTCGCTAATTGAGCGATATCTTGAATGTTTGTCATATTCGGTTCGATTCCTTTCGCTTAGCACGTAATGAATGTTGCAAAAGCTATTACCCTTAGTATAACAAAGTAAACGTAAAATGAAATAGATAGAAAATTCAGAATTGTTACCCTTACATAAAAAGATTTGTTGTTTCGAGACAGAAAAAAAGTTATTATAGGTGGAAATAACAAGATTGAAGGGAGAACAGAATGAGAAATGAAACTAAATTAACAACTGCTTCTTATTTGACAATAGGTTCGATGTTGTTTGGATTGTTTTTTGGAGCAGGAAATCTAATTTTTCCCGTTCATATGGGGCAACTTGCCGGGTCTAACGTGCATTCAGCTATTATTGGTTTTTTGATTACAGGAATTGGGCTGCCTTTTTTAGGTATTGTAGCAATGGGGATCACAAACAGCGATAGTTTATTTGATTTAGCCAGCCGCGTCCATCCATTATACGCTTATTTTATGACGGTGGCTCTTTATTTAACAATCGGACCATTTTTTGCAACACCTCGTCTGGCAACGACTTCATTTGAAGTGGGATTTGCACCATATATTGCTGAAGGGTATCAAACGGTTGCTTTAGCCATTTTTACTCTGTTATTTTTCGGGACAGCTTTGGTGTTGTCCTTGAAACCAGCAAAAATTTTAGATTATGTTGGAAAAGTACTAAATCCGCTCTTTTTGATTTTCTTAGGAATTCTGATCGTAACGGCTTTTTTCAAGCCCTTAGGAAATATTAGTGATGTTCCGGTTTTAGAAACATATACGACAACGCCTTTTGTAAATGGATTTTTAGAAGGCTACAATACGATGGATGCCTTAGCTTCATTGGCTTTTGGTGTTATCGTGATTCAAGCTATTAAAGGTCTTGGTGTGACGAAACCATCTCAAATTGCTATGGATACAGTTAAGTCAGGTTTATTAAGTGTCCTATTGATGGGAGTCATTTATGCTTGCTTAGCTTATTTAGGAACAATGAGTGTCGGACAATTTCCTGTTTCAGAAAACGGAGGAATTGCGCTAGCTCAAATCTCCAACTATTATTTTGGAACATTCGGCAGTATTTTACTAGCTATTATTGTAACAGTAGCTTGTTTGAAAACAGCGATTGGCTTGATCACTTCCGGTTCAGAAACTTTTTATGAACTGTTTCCTCAGTTATTGAGTTATAGAGGGTACGTTGTTCTATTGAGTGTTGTTTCAGGTGTGATTGCAAATGTGGGACTAACCAGTATTATTGCGTACTCCTTACCGGTATTGATGTTCTTGTATCCCTTAGCGATCACGTTGATCCTATTGGCTATTTTTTCGCCATTATTTAAACATCGTCAAATCGTATATGTTTGTGCCACTCTATTCACGTTGCCGATCAGTATGGTAGATTTTTTAAAAGCAGCACCAGCTTTTATCAGTGACCTGAATTGGGTACAAAATATGCTGACTTTCTTAAACGAAAACTTGCCTCTGTTTGAAGTTGGTCTTGGTTGGTTGATTCCATCTTTGATCGGGTTTTTAGTAGGTTGGGGATTAAGCTTGTTTACTAGACCGCTTCGAAAGCGCAACAAATAAGTAAAAAAGATTCCACGAAACCGACTCCCAAACGTTAGATTTTATTCTAACGTTTGGGAGTCGGTTTTTTATTCATCGAGTGAGCACTCGTTTAAAGCCCACTTGACCAGTAAACCTGTTTTATTCATCGAGTGAGCACTCGTTTAAAGCTCACTTGACCAGTAAACCTGTTTTATTTATCAAGTGAGCACTCGTTTAAAGCTCACTTGACCAGTAAACCTGTTTTATTCATCAAGTGAGCACTCGTTTAAAGCTCACTTGACTAGTAAACCTGTTTATTCATCGAGTGAGCACTCGTTTAAAGCCCACTTGACTAGTAAACCTGTTTATTCATCGAGTGAGCACTCGTTTAAAGCCCACTTGACTAGTAAACTTGTTTTATTCATCAAGTGAGCATTCGTTTAAAGCTCACTTGACCAGTAAACCTGTTTTATTCATCAAGTGAGCACTCGTTTAAAGCCCACTTGACTAGTAAACCTGTTTTATTCATCAAGTGAGCACTCGTTTAAAGCCCACTTGATCAGCAAACTTGCTTTATTCCTCAAGCGGGAAATCATTCACTACTCACTTGAAGAATAACCGACCATTTACTCATTGAATGAATCTTTATGTGTCTTTCTTTTACAAAATGCTTGACCTTCACGTTGCGTAAAGGTTTACAATCAAATTAAGTCAAAGAGGAACGAAGAGAGGAGGAATAAAAATGGAATATACTGTCAATACCTTAAGCCATATAGCGGGGGTCAGCAAGCGTACATTGCGCTACTATGATGAAATCGGGTTGCTGTCCCCAAAACGAAAAAGCTCTAACGGATACCGGATATATGGAGAACAAGAAATCGAAACATTGCAGCAAATTTTATTTTACCGCAACTTGGATATGCCTTTAGAAGACATCAAACAGATTTTAAATGATGTTCACTTTGACAGTGAAGCAGCGTTGTTGGAACATCGACAACGACTAGCAGCTAAAAAAGTGCAATTAGACCAGCTGTTGACCACTATTGACAAAACATTAGCTAGTAAGAGAGGAGAGACTAAGATGTCAGACAAAGAAAAATTTGCAGGATTTAAAGAAGAACAGATTGAAAAAAATGAAGCACAGTATGGTAAAGAGATTCGTGAGAAATACGGTGTTGCAGCCATTGAAAAAGCAAACAAACAGTTTGTTGGGCTAAGTAAGGAAGAATATGAACATATGCAACAGCTAGCTGTTCAAATTTTAGAAAAACTAAAAACAATTCTGCACAAAAAAGATCCTGAAAGCAAAGAAGCATTACAAATCGCCGCACTGCACAGAGAGTGGTTGACGTTTACTTGGCCAACGTATTCAAAAGAAGCTCACCGAGGATTAGCGCAGATGTATGTGGACGATCCAAGATTCACCAAATATTATGATGAACCAGCAGGAGATGGCGCTGCTGAATTTTTACGTCAGGCTATCTTTAACTATACTAAATAAAGATACTGATTCTTCAGTATACGCTGTTTATAGAAGCTCCGAGTTACACCTATGCAAATAGAGCGAAAAGAAACGATTACCGATTTAATAAATAAATTTATTTCTCAAATGAAGAGGTTGCAGACGCTCACTTAATAAATAAATGCATCTTATTGATTAAGTAAAACTCTAATTGAAGCTCACTTGATCAATAAAATCAGTTTATTCTTCAAGTAAGACACTAACTATCACTCACTTGAGACTTAAAAGCCTTTAAGTTAATGGCTCATATAGTTAGATGACTTTGAAAAATATTTTGTGGATAAATGATATTGATTTCCATAAGCAAACTCATATGGCAGAGGAATTTTTTTACCAACGTTAGAAGATGAAGAGCTAGAGATCACGAAAAACGTGTACTTACCAATTTAGGTAAGTACACGTTTTTTCGATCTTAATGTTCTTCGCGAGGATTAATCAGTTTCTTTTCAGCAATAGCCATTTCCATAAAGGTTTGTTGGCTGTCGACTTTAGGCTGATCATTTTGGACCATTTGATACGTTCCATCTGTCAATTGTTGCCGAGCTTTAACATTATCTTTTAAGTAAATGTCTAAAATCGAAAAAATCGATTCTTTGATAGTATTGTCTAGAATAGGAAATTCGATCTCCACACGTTTTACCATATTTCGGGTCATCATATCAGCAGAAGAAAGATACAACTTCTTCTCTCCGTTGTGATGGAAATAGTAGATGCGACTATGCTCCAAAAAACGTCCAACTATACTGATGACGCGTATATTTTCACTTAGTTCAGGAATTTGAGCCCGCAAACAGCAGATACCTCTGATGATTAAATCAATTTTCACACCAGCTTGACTGGCACTGTAAAGCTTATCGATAACGACTTTGTCCGTCAGAGAGTTCATTTTAGCAATAATATGACCATTCCCGTGTTGTTGATGGAAAGCTATTTCTTCGTCAATGTCTTCAATGTAAGAATCACGAATATCAAAAGGAGAAACAGACAAGTAATTATAAACAGGTTGTTCTGAATAGCCGCTTAAATAGTTGAAGAAATTAGTCGCATCTTCTCCGATTTTTTTATTGGTCGTGATGATGCCCATGTCCGTATACAGTTTGGCGGTCGAATCATTATAATTGCCGGTTCCTAAATGAACATAACGGGTTACTTTATTTTTATTCTTTTTCACGACCATAGTGATTTTGCTATGCGTCTTCAGCTCAGTCATCCCATAAATCACGTGACAACCAGCTTCTTCCAATTCTTTTGCCCACTGCACATTTCGTTCTTCATCAAAGCGAGCTTTTAATTCAACCAACACGGTGACTTGCTTGCCATTTTCCGATGCCCGTTTTAATGCATTGACGATCGGTGAATCGCTGCTGACACGATAAAGCGTTTGTTTGATCGCTAAGACAAGAGGATCGGTAGCTGCTTCTTGGATAAATTGGACAATCGGATCAAAAGAATCATAAGGATGATGAAAAAATAAATCTTGTTTGTCAGCTGCATCGTAGACATCTTTATCGACCAATTCTCTGGGGTATACTGGAGAGAACGAGTTGAAGACTAAGCCTGGCAGATCTTTTGAAAGATATTTCGAAATAGAACCCAAGACAGTCAGATCCAGAGGGCCGTCGATTCGATAGACATCTTGCTCCTCAATTTCCAAGGCCAGGGTTAAATGATAGATATCCTCATTGATGGTGGAGTGCGGATGTCGAGTATCTACTTCTAAACGTACAGCCATGCCGTTTTTACGTTGTTTCAAATAGTCTTCGATCACCACTAACAGATCTTCAGCACCTTGTTCATGGATTTCCAGATCGGCATTTCGCGTCACACGAAAATTAAAGGTGCTCTTGATCGTATACCCTTTGAACAAATCACTCATAAAATGAGCAATCAAATCTTCCGTATAGATAATAGTCGTATGATCGTTCATTTTGATCGGAACAAAGCGGTCCGCCAATGCCGGTAATGGGACAATAGCGACTTTTGAATCTCCCTCTTTTTCCAAATGAACAAAAATATTGACTAACTTGTTGTTCAAATTAGGAAAAGGTCGATAGGCATCGATTCCCAGTGGGGTAAGTGTAGGGAAAATAATTTCAGAAAAGATACTTTTTGCGGCTTTAAATTCTTTTTTAGTCAATGCTGTAATATCTTTAAAGTAAACAGAATGACTTTCTAATTTTTTAACAACTTCCGTGTAAAGACGGTATTGGTAAGTTACATTGGAACGATTCTTGATTGAAATAGCTTCCAGTTGTTTTTCGGGAGATAAATGAGTTTTGCTGTCCGGCTGATTGTAATTCAATTTTACTTGATCTTGCAGACCAGCGACCCGAACCATATAAAACTCGTCCAGATTGGAACTGCCGATACCTAAAAAGTTTAATTTCTCCAGCAACGGGTTAATATCCAGTTCTGCTTCAGAAATGACTCGCTGATTAAAGTCCAGCCAACTCAATTCTCTGTTTTGATAAAAATTAGGATTGGAATAGTCCTGTTCTTTCATTCAAATTCACCCCGCTCTGTTTAATTCCATTAACTTGATGATACTTATCTATTGTGTAGATTCTGTAAATTTAATAGCAAGGTTTGCGTCTAATATGCGTTCCAAATGCTTTTTCTGTCTATTGGTACGGTATTCTTCCGTTAAAACGTCTCCTTGATTCACAATGTGAAGGGTATAATTGTTCGAATCCTTTTTTTCTAGAGAGATATCTTTGACGACATTTACATGAGAATCATTTAATGCTTCGCTGAATTTAATGATACCGCCTAAATATTGGAGCAGATTTAATTCATCTTTATCAAACCAATTGGCCATTTCTTTCGTGTATTGCTTCAACAACGATTTATTTTTAAAGCTGGCTAACAGAGCCAGGATGACTCGTTCTTTGTGATTTAAGCCAGGAAGATTACTATTCGAAAGAATGTAAAACGTATTTTGTGATTGGGCATCGTTGTCGATGTAACTACCGATATAGTAAAGGTAAGCACTAGAACGCAGATAGTTTTCCCAATAATCATTCACTTCGATAATGCCTTCTTTTTCAAGAACAGAGAGCAATTTGTCTGCAATGGAGACGCGCTGTCTAGCAACCATCGGAGGAATATTATATGACTGGGCAGTACGACCAACAGTTTGTTGTCGTATTTCGGTCAGACTGAAGGGATTGTTGTGATGAATATTCAAATACTCCATTACGACACCTTCACGAAGTCCTTTGTTGCTAAAAATAAAAGTAGACGCAGCTACTGCATCAAACAGGGCATTAAAAACCAAATTCGCCGGCAAAATAATATCGGTACGGTCGCGACTCAATCCATCTAAATCATTCAATTCATCAGTGTCCGATTTTTCTAAAATATTTAGAGTATCTTGCAGATTATCTCGTGTCATTTGATACGCATGAACCCCTGCAATAGGGTATTCGATCATTCGCTGATGGATATTGGCAATGTTCCGTGCACTTCCGCCGATAGCGATGATAGGCACTTCTTTGTTTTGGATCCAAGGCAGCGAATTGAATTGTTCTGCGATAAATTTTTTAGCATTTTTGATGGCTTTACTATCATTATGAGCTTTACCATCAAAAAAAAGCTCCTTCAAAGTGACCACTCCAAAAGGAAAACTAATGGAATGCAGTATTTTTTTATTTTCAAAGTATGTGATCTCTGTACTCCCGCCACCAATATCTATAGTAATTCCATTTTTAGAATTGATGGAATGGAGAACGGCGTAATTTCCATAATAAGCTTCTTGTTCTTCTGCCAACAAGGTGATTTTAATTCCTGTTTCTTCTTTAATATGCTCTAAGATCTCTTGTTGGTTTTTGGATTGACGAATAGCAGCTGTAGCAACCGGCATTAAAGTGTCTACTTCATATTGAATGGCTACTTTCTTAAAACTTTGCATAATCTCCGTTAATTTATCAATGCCTTCTTGACTCAATACTTTATCTTCTGAAAGGTAGAGATATAAGCGAGCAGGAGTTTTGATATTTTGTAATTCTTTAATATTGTAATATGCATCTGTTTCAAAAATAACTAAGCGAACCGTGTTGGAACCAATATCGATTAATCCAATTCTTTCATTTGACATAAAAAAACCTCATTTCTATAAGAAAACTTAGTATAAGTTTATCTTACTTGAATGAGGTTTCTTTGTCTAAAATTAACAACGGAACGATTATAGTGAGTTCAAAAAAAGAAGAAGATTAGAAAAATGTCGGTTATATTACAAATATGACTGAATACTGCGGATTAAGTCCGCTGAATTTGTAACAATAGCTCCATTCATTTTTATCAATCCTACAGTGTACAAGTTAATGTAAGCAAACTGTGATTCTGCCGGCTGTTGCAAGGCATCAAGCTTTTGCTTATTGGTGGCCCCTTGTTGACGAGAATCACTATATAATCCAATAATCGGGATTCCAGCTTGATAAGCTACTCCGATTTCAGAGGCAACACCTACATCAATTGAAGCACCATCTAAAACCGCTACCACAAGATCGCTGGCCAGTAAAGCATCTGTATCATATTTGGCAATCGCAATAGAATCGGCATAAGTATTTTTATCGTTGATATCACCTTGTTCTTGAGGAGAATAGATCTCAATATCGGGGTATTGTTCCCGTATTTTATTGACTAGAAATTCGTTATAGGTGTATTCCATTTCTGAAAAAAGCGGACTAGCATAATAAATCTTTTTTGGCATTGTAATTCCTCCTTATAGAATGTTACAGAATCATTATACTATAAATTCATATTGTAATAAAAAGTAAAGTGAAAGAAATGTACCAGCCGGTATTATTGGTTATAATGTAAAAGGATTAAGGAACCGGAAAGTTGAAAGATAAATAAAATCATATTTAGAAAGGCGTTGTCTTATGAAGAAGAGAACCGTAAGTTTCTGTTTAGTTGTTGGAATGATGATTTCAATGTTCAGCCCAATAGTCGGAGAAGCAGCTACGTTAGAAGAAATCAAAACACAACAACAATCTAAACAAAGCGAAATGATACTATTGGATAACCAAATCAATAGTAAATTGGAAGAAGTAAACAAAAAGAATACAGAGCTTGAAAAAGTAGAAGAAGAGATTACTACTTTGGAAGTGACTGTTGAAGAAACAGCACAAGCTGTTGAAAAACAAGAAGAAGTTGTTTCAGAACGTTTAGATCAAGCCAAAGACAGACTTAAAACGATCCAGACAAATGAAGTGAACCAAAACACGGTATTAAGTTTAATTGAAGCTGAAAGTGTTACAGACTTCTTAAATCGTGCATACGTATTAATCACATTACAATCAGCTGGAAATGACCAAGTTGCCTCAGCTCAAGAAGAAGCAGAGGAATTAGAAAAACTGGAAGAACAACATGCAGCTAAAATTGCAGAATTGAAAGAGCAATCTTCACTGGCTAAACAACAAAAAGAAGAACTAGCCACAGAATTAGCTGATTTACAAGAAACAATGGATGAAAATAAAGCTCTTTTAGATAAATTAGATGAAGAAAGAGCCAATGAAGAAAATCGTATCGCTGAAGAAGAACGTCTAGCAAAAGAAGAAGCTGAAAAAGCAGCATTAGCTGAAAAAGCTAAAGAAGAAGCTAAACAAGCTGAAATCGCCGCTACACAAACGACAGCAAAAGAAGAAACTGCACCTGTTGCAACGAATGTAACAGTTAAAGAAGAAACTGAAGTAACTGAAACAAAAACAGAACAACAAGCAGAAACAAAAACGGAAGCACAAGCAACACCGGAAAAAACGACTTCAAGTAGTAAAACAGTGGTTGTTTCAGCCACAGGCTATTCAACACAACAAGCTGGTTTAAGTACTCATACAGCAATGGGAATTGATTTGACAGTAAATCCAAATGTTATTGCGGTGGATCCAAGTGTTATTCCATTAGGTTCAAAAGTTGAAATACCAGGATTTGGTGTTTTCATCGCTGGCGATACAGGTGGAGCAATCAAAGGAAACAAAATTGACATTCACTTCTCAACAGTTCAACAAGCATTAAGCTGGGGAAGAAGAACGATTACAGTTAAAATTCTTGATTAAAATCCAACAAACAGGTGATCAAATGGAGAATAGTTTAGATATAGATTTTTACCAAGATAAAGATGAAGATATTTTCTTAGAAGCTTGGGAAGCAAAGTATGGGGAATTAGAAGATTCTGCAATCGAGACGCTTTATCAAGAAATTGCACAAGATATTCACCAACAAATCAACACTGAGCAACATAAACTGGGAAAGAAATATGTGTATCGTGAAGTATTTGTGGGCTATTCAGACTACAATACCTTTAATAATTTGTATCTATTCTCCCAATCTAAAAGATAATTTAAGCTTATTATCCTAAACAACGACAGAGATCAACTCTGTCGTTGTTTTTCGATTTGGCTTTAACTCATCTTCTAGCGTTGGTAAAGAAATTTTCTCCGGCCTACGGGGTTGCTTATGAAAGCCATGGGAACGCCTTGAGCCTAAAACCGCGTCTCAACGCTTGCAAGCTTTGCCGTAGCCGTTGGAGCGTGAGCGACGTACGGATATGGTATGCGTAGCGTAGTGGAGAACAAACTAAGCGTAACGGCTAAAGCCTAACGCTCAGTAATTGCCATGATTGTTGCTGCTTCAGCAGCTTACAAGCATGGTACACTTGGGCGTACGCCCACAGTGTTTCCTTTTTTTGCATCCTTTTTCATGGCTATAAGCAACCTCATATTCCTCCGAAAATTTCTAGGAATGAGTTTTTTAAAGGATTAGGATTTATTTTTTTCTTACCAACGTTGGATGTTGTAGAACCGCTTTAATGCACAATCAGCAAGGTAAATCTGAGTATAATAGTAGTTAAATGCCGCATATCGCACGATCATATTCAATAAATAGTACAAAATAGGAGTTCGTTTACTTAAGAAACTGATATACTGAAAAAAGAAGCAAAGTGGACCAGCTGTGCTAACCCTGCATGGAGTTATCCATCAACTTGTGTACAATTTACAGCTCATTTTCAAAACTTGTCCACAAAATCCAATACACCATCACCTTTCTAATCACAAAAAGTTGACCGAATCAGAAAAGAACCCTAAACTACTATTAATATAAAAGATAGGAGAATTCCGTAAATGGTAAGTGATCACATCAATAACAAACTTACACTGCTGCCTGATTTACCAGGGTGCTATGTAATGAAAAATAAAGACCAAGAAATCATTTATATTGGCAAAGCTAAAAACCTAAAGAATCGTGTTCGTTCTTATTTCAAGGGCAGCCATGAAGGAAAAACACAACTATTGGTACAAGAGATTCGTGATTTTGAAACGATTATTACCAAAACAGAAAAAGAATCTCTTCTTTTAGAAATTACCTTGATCAAAAAACACCAACCTAAATACAACATTAAACTAAAACAAGGAACCAATTATCCTTATCTTAAAATTACCAACGAAAAGGATCCGCAATTGATCATTACATCAGATGTCAAAAAAGACGGCGGTCATTATTTTGGACCTTACCCGAATGTTTATGCAGCTTCTGAAACGCAGCAGCTGATTCAGAAAATTTATCCACTGCGAAAATGCAATGGACGCCAAAAAAGAGCTTGTTTGTATTACCATATAGGGCAATGTATTGGTCCATGCGACCATGAAGTACCCGAGGAAGAATATGTGTCGCAAGTCAATCGCATCAAGCGATTCTTGAATGGTGATGTCAAAGAGGTTAAAAAGGTATTGCGGAGCCGAATGAAAGATGCGGCAGACAAGCTTGAATTTGAACGTGCTGCTGAATATCGAAATCAAATTCAATACATTGAAACTACAGTAGAAAAACAAAACATCATTACAAATGACCCAACGCCTAGAGATGTCTTTAGTTACTATATGAATAAAGGGTGGATTTCCATTCAAACGTTCTTTATTCGCCAAGCCACATTGATCAAGCGAGAAGCCACTATTTTTCCCTGTTATGATACACCAGATGAAGAACTGGCTTCTTATATCGTGCAGTTTTATGAAGAAAAGAACCATATCCTTCCTAAAGAGATATTGGTCCCGCAAGGTATGGACACAGCTGTCTTGGAAGAAGTATTGCAAGTTTCAGTTCGCAGTCCTTTTAAAGGTCGTAAAAAAGATATGTTGGATCTAGCTACCAAAAATAGTGAGATCGCCCTCAATGAGAAATTTAAATTGATTGAAATGGATGATAAGAAGACGGTAGGGGCTATCAAAGAACTTTCTCAAGCTTTGGGCATCCCTTATATCGAACGGATCGAAGCTTTTGACCACTCCAATATTCAAGGAACAAGTCCCGTATCAGCGATGATCTCTTTTAAGGACGGAGCTCCTGATAAGAGTCAGTACAGGAAATATAATATCAAAACGGTAAACGGCAGTAATGAATTGGCGACCACTCAAGAAGTAGTGCGCAGAAGATATACTCGCTTATTAAAAGAGGGAAAACCCTTGCCGGATCTGATTTTGATGGATGGGGGGAAAATCCAAGTAAATGGAGCAATCGATGTTCTGGAAAATGAACTGGGACTGAGTATTCCTGTGGCAGGTATGGTCAAAGACAATAAACATAGAACAGCATCGCTTATTTTTGGCGAATCTCATCAAATTGTTCCGTTAGAACCGACCAGCCAAGCTTTTTATTTAGTCCAACGGGTTCAAGATGAAGTTCACCGTTTTGCGATCACCTTTCATCGAAAAGTTCGTAGTAAAAACAGTGTCTCTTCAAGATTAGATCGAATCGAAGGAATAGGTCCTAAGCGAAGAAAGAAAATCATGACGCACTTTAAATCCGTCAAAAATATTCGCGAAGCCTCTATTGAAGAGATTACCAGTATTGGTGTGCCGCTAGAAGTAGCTAAAAAAATAAAAGAAGACATCAAATAAATGAAAAAGCCTTCTACCCATTTTAAAGGGTGGAAGGCTTTTTCATTTGTATTTGTTTTAATATAACTTCGTGTCATTATCATCTACAACAGAAATATTGGAGTTGATAATACCAGCATCGCTTGTTAGAACAAGTGTGTTTTTATCTTTTTTATAATCTAATTTCAGGTTCTCGTTTAAATCATCTAGATGAGAACTTTGAGTGTAAACTGCACCAATACTTGAGTCAATTGGTGTGTCTAATGCCTCGTTGTCTGAGGTCACAAGTTTTAAAGAATAAGCGCCTCTAATGCCACAAGCATAACCACCCGGTACATCATTATAAGAAAGAGCCCATTTTCCTTCGTGCTTTTCTTGGATGAGCTCTAATCGTTCTCTTGCTGAATCTGTAATGTTTAAATACATACAAACGGCCTTCTTTCATCAAAATTGGTAACTTACTATTAATAAGTGTTTTTAGTGTAACGCAAATTGTCTCAAAAGTCTAGCAGCTAGTTAAAGAATCTGTTTGCCTTCTTGATCAGTGATGATAACGTTATTGTTGATCAGGCCTGTTTCGCCTTTTAGAATTAAGGAATTTTTGTCTTTTTTGTAATCCAGTTTCATTTCCTGATCTAAATAAGATAAGCTCCATTTTTGAATGGGAAGATCGCCTAAATTGGATTCAAGAAGACCATCCATATCTTTATCAGTATTTTGTCTTATTTGCAGCGTGAATATTCCTGTATTCCCACATTCACAACCTACTTTTGATTCATAAAAAACAGCTAAGTTGCCTTGAGAAACAGATTGAGCCTTTTGAATTCGTTCTTGTGCAGCCTCTGTGATATCTAAGAACATTAGAATTCCCCCCTTTGCTGGTTCGCTTTAAGTATACTATCTTTTAGAGCATTAACCAACAGGATAAAATTTGTCGGAAAAATAATTTTCAGGTAATATTAGAAAGAGAATATAGGGAATAGATGAGGTGTATTAAATGATTCGCAAAGCTGAGAAGAAGGATACAGAAAATTTGATTGATGGCATCATAGCCATATGGGAAGACATGGAGTCTCCTTTCGTTACTGAAATTCCATTACCGGAACTGAAAGAAATTCTGAGAGAGAGTATGCTGCAAGAGGATTTTCGCTATCACTATTCTAAGGGAATCGTCTGCGAACGCAATAATGCGGTTGCCGGATTTATCTATGGATATAAAGGAGAAAACGAACGAAATCTTGATCGGTCTTTCAAAGAATTATTAAGAGAAAAAAACTATGACCAAAAAATTAATTTGTCTTTTGACCAAGAAACTAAAGCTGGTGAATGGTATATAGATATGGTGTTCACTCAAGCCAATTTCCGTAAGCAAGGTGTGGCTACAGAATTGTTGGCCTCGCTGCCTAAGATCGCTAAAGAAGCAGAAGAACCAATGATTGCATTAAATTGTGATTTGGTAAATGATAAGGCTCGGAAAGTATATGAAGAACAAGGTTTTCAAAAAGAATCTGAGGTTACAATCGTAGGTCATGTTTACGATCATATGGTAAAAAAAGTCGATGAATGAAAAAGGGAAGCGGATCTTTATTCCGTTTCCCTTTTTCCCTATATTAGATGAGGCGAATAGCCGCCTGTTTATTTTTTTTAACGAGTACAAAATCTTTTTTTCTTTTTCTCGCATAATGATCTACAATCAGTGCCACCACAACACAAATAGGAGCGTGGTGCGGTTCAGGAATGGTTAAAGTATAGAAATCTCCCCGAGCAAAGCAATTCTTTTCCATTTCCATAATGGTTTTTGAATGTTGTTTAACTTGATAGCGTGCATGTTCAAAGTCTCCGGATATGATCCAATTTAACTTGCTGATTTTAAAATAGGTCTTGGAAAAAGCTACGTGTTTTGTGATGGTACCTATCTTTTCATCTCTTACATACAAATCAAATCGTGGCATCAAGGAAAGAGTCACTTGTTTTACCTTGACCAATAAGGAGCCGTTCATAGCGTATAGGGAAATAGAATCCCCAACACGTCCCCATGTCCCCACAGCTAGGAAGATATCTTCACCGGCATGGTTTTTGACGATAATTTTCTCTTGCTTTGATATAAATTCTTCTTTCATATAAAGTCGAACCATTTTATCAACACCTCTAATGAATAAGACTTGATCCATTATGCTAGAAAATATCCGTTGTTTTATTCCTTCTATTCGACAAAAAGAAACACCCATTCCTATATCAACTTCATTATAACAAAAATCAGAACAGAATCGAAGACCTTATTCTACTTTCTACATTAAGACAAAGAAAGTAACTGAACTTTAGAAACAAACATGGTAGAATAGTACAATATAATGAAAGGTTCTTATGAGGAGGAAAAAGATGAAAGCGATTGTGACAGTTATAGGACAAGATAAAGTAGGTATCGTGGCTGGGGTCAGTAAAAAGCTGAGCGAACTACAGATTAATATCAACGATATTTCTCAAACGATTATGGAAGGCTATTTCACTATGATGGTATTGTGTGATCTTTCTGCTAGTGAGCTAGAGTTTAGTCAAATCAAAGAGGAACTAACTAAAGAAGGGGAAGAATTAGGAGTAAAGGTACGCATTCAGCGCCAAGAAACATTTGATACGATGCATAAACTATAAAAGGAGCCTTCGATAAGATGGAAATCACAAATATATTTGAAACCGTTCGTATGATTGAAGAAGAAAATTTAGATATTCGAACCATTACAATGGGAATATCGTTGTTGGATTGTATTGATTCGGATGGAGAGAAAGCACGCCAAAAAATCTATGATAAAATCACGACTAAAGCTAAGGATTTGGTCAAGGTAGGGAAAGCTATAGAAATGGAATATGGGATTCCTATTATCAACAAACGAATTTCTGTAACTCCTATTTCTTTAGTAGCGGGAGCTTCTGCAGATAAAGATTATGTAGCGTATGCTAAAACGTTGGACGCTGCAGCAAAAGAAGTTGATGTAAACTTTATCGGCGGCTTTTCTGCTTTAGTAGAAAAAGGATACCATAAAGGCGATGAAATTTTACTTCGTTCCATTCCTAGAGCACTAGCTGAGACAGAACGTGTGTGCTCATCTGTTAATATCGGCTCTACAAAAGCCGGTATCAATATGGATGCCGTTCGTGATATGGGAGAGATCATTAAAGAAACAGCTGAGTTGACTGCGGATACTCAAGGACTAGGTTGTGCTAAATTAGTCGTATTTGCCAATGCGGTAGAAGATAATCCGTTCATGGCAGGTGCTTTTCACGGAGTAGGAGAAGCGGATTGTGTTATTAACGTAGGAATCAGTGGACCGGGTGTTGTCAAAAGAGCTTTAGAAAAAGTTAAAGGAGAACCGTTTGATGTTATCGCTGAAACGGTCAAAAAGACAGCTTTTAAAATTACCCGGATGGGTCAATTGGTAGGGCAAGTTGCTGCAGAAAGATTAGACGTACCTTTTGGGATTGTCGATTTATCTTTAGCTCCAACACCTGCCATTGGAGATTCCGTTGGGCGCATATTAGAAGAAATGGGCTTAGAGAGAGTCGGAACTCATGGAACTACGGCGGCTTTGGCTTTATTGAATGATGCTGTTAAAAAGGGTGGCGTGATGGCTTGTGGCCATGTAGGCGGATTGTCTGGCGCATTCATTCCCGTATCAGAAGATGAAGCTATGATAGAAGCTGTTGAAGCAGGAGCTCTTAATGTAGAAAAATTAGAAGCCATGACCGCTATTTGTTCGGTAGGGTTGGACATGGTTGCTGTTCCTGGTGAAACATCCGCAGCAACACTGTCTGCGATTATTGCTGATGAAGCAGCCATAGGAATGTCCAATCACAAAACGACTGCAGTACGCATTATTCCAGCACCAGGTTCCAAAGTAGGCGATCGCATCGAATTAGGCGGCCTACTAGGAACAGCACCCGTAATGGCAGTAAATCCCTTTGGATCGGAAGAATTCATCCAAAGAGGTGGAAGAATTCCTGCTCCGTTGCATTCATTTAAGAATTAAGAGCGCGAAGCAAAACGTTTAGAACACTGTACACAACACCCAAGCGAAAGTTAGGTCTTTTTATCTAACATTCGTCTGGGTGTTGTGGTAGTGTGTTCTGCTTTGCGTAGCGCGTCTATGAGAGCAGAAACCTTTCTCTTGATTTTTCTAGAAAGGATTTTTTGGTCACGAAAAGTTTTGAATCATCTCAGGCAAATTTTGACAAACAAACTGAATTGCTAACTAGAGTCATACCACTAAAATCCAAAATGAAAAAGCAGCTGAGAAGAATGAAGACACTCTTCACTACTGCTTTTTCATTTGTTATTAAGGTGTCGATTTGATTACTGTACTTAAGTCATGTAGTGCTTTTACCACGTCATCCAGCTTTGTTTCCATGCGTTGCAGTAAAAACAGCGAAATAAATATTGGAAAACCAATATTACTAACGAGTTCTATCACAGATGTCCACCACTGTATTTCAGTTTCCATGCACTCACTCCTTTCTTGTAACTCATCTCCAATTAAAATAACGAGTTACAGTAAAAAAGTGTTACATAAAGAAAATTCTTTAACACAAAAATAACAGAAAGCGGTTTCGGTCAATTTTAAGAGAGAAAGTGTACAGGTGGAGACAATGAAAAACAAGAATGGAAACGCTATAATAAGGTAGTACTCATAGAAACCGATTACTTAATAATAAAATAGAGAATTTACTCTATATAAATAAAACGTAATCGGATATGAAAAATGAAAATAATGGAAAATAATTAAGGATAGGTGAAGCTAAAATGACGAAAAAAGTTAAATTAGGTATTATCGGTCTTGGGACTCAAGGTAGTATGTATGCAAAATTTATTAAAGATGGAATGGTTCCAAACATGGAAATCGCAGCTATCTGTGATATTGATACAGAAAAAAAAGCTGTTGTTGAAAGCGAATATCCTGAAGTACCTTTTTATGAAGATTACATTGAAATGATGGAAAGCGGAAAAGTAGATGCTATCATCACAACTGTACCGCACTACCTTCACCCTGAAATGGGAATCGCAGCTTTAAAACGCGACATCCATGCACTAGTTGAAAAACCTGCTGGAGTTTACACGAAACAAGTAAAAGAGTTAAATGAATTTGCAGCTACTAAACCAGAATTGACATTTGGAATCATGTTCAACCAACGCAACAATCCATTATACAAAAAAATCAAAGAGATTGTGGACAATGGTGAAATCGGAAAAATCCGTCGTTCAAACTGGATCATCACAAACTGGTGGAGACCTCAACCTTACTACGATCAAAGCGAATGGAGAGCAACATGGGGCGGAGAAGGTGGAGGCGTCTTAGTGAACCAAGCACCTCACCAATTAGACCTATGGCAATGGATCTGTGGAGTTCCAAAATCAGTTTACTCAAAAGTAGCATATGGTTTCAAACGTGATATCGTAGTAGAAGATGAAGTGACTGCTGTTGTAGATTATGGTGATGGAGTAACAGGAGTTTTTGTTACAGCTACACATGATATTATTGGAACTGACCGTTTTGAAATCTTAGGCGATCAAGGGAAAATCGTGGTAGATGGAAGTAAAACAGCTACAGTTAGTCGCTTAGTTAAACCAGAGCAAGAACTTAGCGAGAACATGGATATGGAAGACGTTAAAAAGCTCTTTATGGGTCAATTGAAGGCAGATGAATTGTATACTCAAGAAACGATTGAATTTGATAGTCCATGGGGAGAGCAACATTCAGGCGTATTGGAAAACTTTGCAGCGAATATTTTAGATGGCGCACCTCTATTGGCACCAGGTTCTGACGGAATCAACGGAGTTCGCTTAGCAAATTCGATTCACCTTTCAAGCTGGACAGGTAAAGAAATCAATTTACAAGATCTAGACGAAGAATTATATCTGGAAGAATTAAACAAACGCATTCGTGAAGAAGGCAAATTCTCCGAAAGATAGTCTGTCGCTTAGGGTAGAGTCAAGAACAAGGAGAGAAAGCTTATGTTAAGAGTTGGTTTAATTGGCTTAGGAGACGTTTCTCCCGTACATGTTAATGCTATTAATGCAAGTGAGTACGGTGAATTGGTAGCAGTATGCGACATGGATGTAGATAAAAAAAGTGAATGGACGGAGTTTCCATTTTTTACGAACATGGAAACGATGTTGCAAAAAATGGAGCTGGATGTTGTCCACATTTGTCTGCCGCATTATTTGCATCAACCGGCTACCGCTATGTGTGTGAAATACGGTGCACATGTCTATTTGGAGAAACCTGTCTCTGTCAATTATGAAGAATCTCTAGAACAACTTGAATTAGCTGAAAGTACAGATCGAAAAATCTGTGTCAGTTTTCAAAATCGCTACAATAGAAGTTTTATGAAGCTGATAGACATCCTCGAAAATGAAGATGTGGGACAAATTACTTCTATTAAAGGATTAGTAACGTGGTTCCGTCCAGAAAGCTATTATACAACTAAACCGTGGCGCGGGAAGAAACTGGAAGCAGGTTATGGCTCAATTATCAATCAATCGATCCATACACTGGATTTGATTCAGTTGATCGGTGGCGATTTAAAGAGCTGTAAAGCGTCACTGACTAATTTGACGGACTACGACATTGAAGTAGAAGATACAGCCAGCGCGACATTTACTTTCGAATCGGGGGTAAAAGCTTTTTTCCATGCAACCAATGCGTATACAGAGAATTCTTCAGTGGAATTACAAGTGATCACGGAAAAGGAAAAATTTACGATCAAAGATAGTCGCTTGTATTTCACTAATGAAAATGGACGAAAAGAAGTTATTGAAGAAGACGATCGAATTCCAGGATCTAAATTCTACTACGGGATGGGGCATAGAATTCTGATTCAACGATTCTATAAAAGTATTTTAGACAATACCGAAGACTATGTCCACGTAAGAGAAGCAATCGCCTCTATGGAAATGATTGAAATGATGGACCGTTCATCAAAAAATGCAGGAAATGCAGAACGGATAACAAGAGAGGAGCTTAATCATGACAAAAGTGAAAATCGGGGTACAAGGGTTCACGTTGAAGGAACAGTTTAAAGACTTAGGACCTTACGAAACACTAAAAAGAGCAAGTGAATTAGGTTATAACGCAGTGGAGATTTCTCAAGTAGATATGACACCGGAAAATGTCCAAGAAATCAAACGGGCTTCCACAGAGTTAGGGATGGAAATCGCTTCTTTATCAGCTGGACTGAAGCCGATGATGGAAGGGCAAGAATCTTTGACCACTCATTTGGATAAGATTATCGATGATTGTAAAACATTAGATGCAGACATCGTTCGTATCGGAATGCTGCCATTTGAAGCAATGGCTTCGCTGGATAAAGTAGTGGAATTTTGCCATGAAGCCAATGATGTAGCGGAAAAAATGAAAGAGCAAGGGATTAAATTGTATTACCACAACCACCATATTGAATTTGTAAAATACGACGGTCGTTACCTGTTAGACATCATTCGTGAAGAAGCACCATTATTGGGCTTTGAATTGGATATGCACTGGGTACAACGTGGTGGAAGAAATCCAATCGAAGTACTGAAAGAATACGCTGGGAAAGTAGATTTGGTTCACTTGAAAGACTACCGTATCGTTCCGGTCCCTCAAGAAGCTGTAGATGCTTTACAAAGAGGGGAAGCAGAGCATTTCATGGATGCATTCACAAATAACATTCAATTTGCTGAATTGGGAACAGGTTCCCTTGACTTGAAAGGCATTATTGAACAAAGTATTGAAAGTGGTGCTCGTTACTTGCTGGTTGAACAAGATGACGTATATGGACGCGATCCATTCGACAGTTTAGCGGACTCACGCGACTACTTATACGAATTAGGATACAAAGAATTATTCTAATGCACACTAAAAGAGGAAACCAGTTGATCAGAGACGACTGGTTCCCTTTTTTCTACTGAAAGGAAGGGTATTATATGGGCAGTAACGATGGGATGAATTATGCGCCAAAAGGAAAAATGAATCGAGTAGTTGAAGAAGGGGAATTTAATTTCGCAGCAGCAGCTTTAGATCATGGACACATCAATGGAATGACCAATGGTTTACTGGAAGCTGGAGCAACTTTGAAATGGGTCTACGATCCAAATCCAGAAAAAGTAGCCGAATACAAAGAACAATTCCCGCAAGCACAAGTGGCTGAGTCATTAGAACAAATCTTGGAAGATCCAGAGATTCATTTGGTGGCGGCAGCTGCAGTTCCAAACAAACGCAGTGAGCTGGGAAATCAAGTGATGAAAGCTGGAAAAGACTATTTCACAGATAAAACAGCTTTTACAACCATGGAACAATTGGAAGAAACGAAACGTGTCGTAAAAGAAACAGGACAAAAATTCTGGGTCTACTTCAGTGAACGTCTGCACGTGGAAGGGGCTGTTTATGCTGGACAGCTGGTAAAAGAGGGTGTCATCGGAGACGTGATTCAAGTCACCGGTTTCGGTCCGCATCGTTTGGACAAAGAAAAACGTCCTGATTGGTTCTTTAATAAAGAACAATATGGTGGGATATTATGTGATATCGGAAGCCATCAAATCGAACAATTCTTATACTTTACAGGAAATGAAGATGCTGAAGTGCTGCATAGTAAAGTTGGAAATTTTGCTAACTCGGATACGCCTGAATTAGAAGATTATGGTGATGCTACCTTAGTTGGCGAAAATGGCGCAAGTTTCATCTTTAAAGTAGACTGGTTCACACCAGATGGTTTAAGTACTTGGGGTGATGGTCGTGTGTTCATTACGGGTACTAAAGGAACGATCGAAGTACGTAAATACGTAGATGTAGCTCGCGAAGAAACAGGCGACCATTTATATTTGGTTACAGCAGAAGGCGAAAAACATTACTCATTGACTGGAGAAGTTGGATTCCCATTTTTCGGAGAAATGATCAAAGACTGTATCAATCGCACTGAAAATGCCATGACCCAAGACCATATCTTCAAAGCTCAAGAACTGTGTCTGATAGCACAAGAAAAAGCTATGGTTATTAAGTAAGAGCGTTGAGCAAGTCGTTTAGCCCATGCGTAACGAGTCTAAATTAAGAGCGCAAATCAAGGGCTGACCCCGAAAAGTTAGAGTGAAATCTAATTTTACGGGGTCTATTTTTATGGCAAAGTATCATGAAAAATTTAAGCTAAAAGTGGCTCAAGAATAGCTGGATAGACCTTTGTTTATCATTTCTTAACGAATAAACAGAAGAATTTCTCATTAAACTATACTCAAATGCCGACTGAATAAAGAATGAATGTGTCTGAGACGGCAGGTAGCTCTAATTTTTTTAGTTTATTCTTCAAGTGAGCCTTAATTTAATGTTCACTTGAGTAATAAAACCATTTTATTGATCAAGTGAGCACTTATTTAATTGCTACTTGATCAATAAACTCGCTTTATTAGTCAAGTGGGAAATAATTCACTACTCACTTGACTAATAAACTTGATTAACTCATCAAACGAAGCTTTCTTTGGACATGATAATCAGAGGATCTCACTGGAAAAACACATTGAATGGTGTAATCCTGTTCGACCAAAAGTAAAATTGGCTAGTCTAAGTCGTGGGAATACCGTATGCAAACCAGCCAATCAGCTGCATATAAAAAAGCTAACATTTTTTTGGAGGGCTACCCTGATAGTTTTACGCAACACATCCAAAATAAGAGAACATCACAGGCTTTAAATTCAATACCTCAAAAAAGCTCACAGAGTCGGTTATTCAACCAACTCTATGAGCTTTTTACCATTATTTTATAGGGGATTAGTTAATGCTGACTTTTTCTTCTAAGCGGCCATTAAGAGCCAACATAATACCTTCAGCAACCCCATTTTCATTATTGGCTGAAGTGAGGTATTTTGAGGTATTTTTAGTTTCTTGTGCGCCATTTTCCATAGCAAAACTAAATCCTGTGATTTTAAGCATTGATAAATCATTGAGATTATCTCCGAATGTCATGACATCGTCCAAGTCAATATCCATTTTTTTAGCCATCTCGCTGACGGCAATTCCTTTTTGAGCATCAACATGATTGATTTCAATGTTGTTTTCGAAGGAAGAAGTGATCGCTAAATCACCGATTTGATTTAACTCAGCTGAAATAGGCAACAATGTTTTTTGTCCGTCTTGACTGAAAGCAATAATTTTCAGCACATCTATTGTTTCGTCCTCGATCAATTCATCGTAATTATCAATGTAATGGATATTCATAATCTCTAAACGAGCAGCAGCTAACACTACAGCCATTTTATAAGTCGTGTCAGGGTTTGTTTCGAAAAGCAAAGAAGCAACAGACTCGATACGTTTCGCTTTGTTATCCGAAAAAATACCATTGCCAGTTGTGATCTCACAATACAAATTATGCTCTCTAATAGTGGCTAATATTTTACGAGCCGTGTCTTTAGTGATACCGGCTGTTTTTAAAATAGTTCCTTTTTCATCATAAACTTGAGCACCGTTAAGCGTAATGATCGGGCAAGACAATCCAGCTTCTTCTAATAATGGTTTGGCTTCTGTAAAGCCACGTCCTGTTGCTACCATAAAAGGGATACCTTGTTTCTCTGCTTCACGAATAGCATCCGCATTTGCTTGGGAAATCATCATTTTTTCATTTAACAATGTCCCATCCATATCAGAAACAATCAATTTTACCATTCTTCAACCTCCATGATTTTTTACTAGTTTCAGTCTACCATGATAGCTTGAAAATAGCACCTTTAAATGAAAGAGGTTTTCTCTTGTGAAAGGGTCTTAATTCTTGTAGGATAAGGAAAAAGGAAAGTAATTAAAGAGAGGAACATAATTGTGACAATTCCAGTAAAAAATGATTGGGCACCTATTCTGAAAGAAGCCAGTGAATCGGAGAGTTACCAAAAGCTGCGAGAATTTCTAAAAAAAGAATATGAAACAGAAACGATCTACCCGCCAAAAGAAAATATTTGGCAGGCTTTTGAATGGACACCATATACTGAAGTAAAAGCAGTTATATTAGGTCAAGATCCTTATATTAGAGAAAATCAAGCACATGGACTGAGTTTTTCTGTACAACCAGGAATTAAACTGCCGCCTTCTTTAAAAAACATCTACAAAGAATTAGAGGCCGATTTAGGATATCCTCCAGCTGATCATGGTTACTTAGAATCATGGGCGAAGGAAGGAGTGTTGTTGTTAAATACCGTCTTGACTGTGAGAGAAGGACATTCTCATTCGCATAAAGGAAAAGGATGGGAGGAATTAACAAATTTTGTGATTCAAAAACTGAATGAACGAAGTGAAATGATCGTGTTTATTCTGTGGGGAAATCCTTCGATTGAAAAAAGACATTTGATTGATGAGTCTAAACATGTGGTCCTAACGTCGCCTCATCCAAGTCCCTTTTCTGCCAGAAAAGGTTTTTTTGGATCAAGACCTTTTTCAAAAACCAATGAGGCTTTGATCAAAAGTGGACAGACACCGATCGATTGGGAAGTGCCTACACTCTAAAAAGAAACAACGACTGAATATCTGTAATAGTTTTGTTCTGTGAAAAAATAAAAAATAGCTGTATAAGAATAAAAAAAGCTGAAATAACTGTATTTTTTGGTGATATAGTAGTATCATTAGAACTGTAGTATAAAACGAAGTTGGAGGGAATTAGATTGGAACTATTCGAGAGTTTAAAATCTAAAGTTTTAAATAAAAATGTCCGTGTAGTATTTCCAGAAGGAACTGAACCACGTATTTTGGGTGCGGTAGTCCGTTTACAAGCAGAAAACTTGGTGCACCCAGTACTTTTAGGAAATGTTGAAGAAATCAAAACTTCCGCAAAAGAACATGGTTTTGATGTAGAAAACATTGAAATCATTGACCCAAATAACTACGACGAATTTGACGCAATGGTAGAAGCTTTCGTTGAACGCCGTAAAGGTAAAGCAACAGCAGAACAAGCTCATGAAATCTTAAAAGACGAAAACTACTTCGGAACTATGTTGACTCACATGGGCAAAGTAGATGCTCTTGTAAGTGGCGCTGTTCACTCAACTGGAGATACTGTTCGTCCAGCTCTTCAAATTATCAAAACTAAGCCAGGCGTTAGCCGTACAAGTGGGGCGTTCATCATGATGCGTGGCCGTGGACAAGAAAAATACTTGTTCTCAGATTGTGCCATCAACGTGAACCCTTCTGCACAAGAATTAGCAGAAATCGCAGTAGAAAGTGCTAAAACAGCTGAAATGTTTGATATTGAACCTAAAGTTGCTTTATTAAGCTTCTCAACAAAGGGTTCAGCAAAAGCTGACGAAGTAACTAAAGTAGCCGAAGCAACTAAAATTGCTAAAGAATTAGCACCTCAATATGAAATTGACGGTGAAATGCAGTTTGATGCTGCTTTCGTTAAAGCTGTTGCAGATCAAAAAGCACCAGAATCAAATGTTGCTGGACAAGCATCAGTATTTGTTTTCCCAGAATTACAATCAGGAAATATTGGTTACAAGATCGCACAACGTTTCGGTAATTTTGAAGCAATTGGACCAATCTTACAAGGTTTGAACAAACCTATTTCTGACCTTTCTCGTGGTTGTGTGGAAGAAGATGTCTACAAGACAGCTATCATCACAGCTAATCAAGCTCTATAATTAAAATTCTATGATTAAAAGACAGAAAAGGCGCTCTTTGAGTGCCTTTTTTTATTTTGAGAAGTTTCATCAAAATTAGTTTTCGCTTTTTCTAGTCAAATGAATTAAAATAGTACAATAACTGCCTATGAGAAGAAAGGTGAATGACGTGAAAACACTCTATGCAAAAAACGAAATGGAAACAAAAGAAATAGCGGCTAGTTTAGCGGATCAATTAGCAGCAGGAGATGTGTTGTTGTTGGAAGGCAATTTAGGAGCTGGCAAAACAACTTTTACAAAAGGTATCGCTGAAGGATTAGGAATCCAACGCATTATTAAAAGTCCCACGTATACGCTTATACGTGAATATGATGAAGGAAGATTGCCTTTGTATCACATGGATGTCTATCGTTTAGAAGAAACTGGAGGAACTGACTTAGGGCTTGAAGAGTACTTTGAAGGAGAAGGCGTTTCAGTGATTGAATGGGCGACTTTTATTCCTGAAGATGTTCCAGAAGAGCATCTTGAGATCCAATTAAAACCAGTAGGTGAAGAGTTGTCAGAACGAAAAATAACGTTTATACCAAAAGGGAAACGTTTTGAGAAATTAATAGAAGCATGGAATATTGACTAAGGAGCAGGTGAATTGATGGAAGAACAATTGGATGTAGTAATCAGAGAAGCTATTCCGGATGATGCTGCAAGCATCTTAAATCATTTGAGTCATACAGCTCTTGAAACCGGGTTTATGACAATGGGCGAAGAAGGACCGGGAATCACGGTAGAAGAAGAACAAGAGCAATTAGCTAAGCTGTATGAGTCAAATAATAACGTCCTGCTGGTTGCCTTGGTAAATGATGAAGTTATCGGCACCGCTTCTGTGCATGGCTCTCAAAGCCCAAAATTAAGCCATATTGGTGAGATAGGCATCGTCATCGCAAAAGACTATTGGGGCTACGGGTTAGGGACCACTATGATGAAAGAAATGATTGAGTGGGCTAATGAATCATCTGTCTTGAAACGCTTGGAGTTGACTGTGCAAGCCCGGAATCAAAAAGCGCGTCATTTATACGAAAAGTTGGGGTTTACATTAGAAGCAGTCATGTCTCGTGGGGTAAAAGACAACGGAGAATATTTAGACGTGTGTTTAATGAGCATGATGATTGGTGACATAAAGTAAACGAAGTACCATCATTCTAATCACTATCCAAAAAGCTCGAATTTTCTTCTATCTATTAGAAAATTCGAGCTTTTTTGAATGTGAGAGTGGAGTGCCAACTGCAGAACAACTATTGAACTAATGCGTATTGATTGTTTTCTATAACTGATGACTTATAATAAAGATAAGGTTATTTTTATCAGTTCTCTCATTTTTTCAAAATACTGGATCAGTTGAGGAGGAATTTTTATTCGAAAATTATAAGTATCATTGCTGTAAAAAGATTCGCTTGCTTCTTGTTGTTAACTGGAAAATGGAGAAGGATATTTTATAGGAGGAATGAATATGAAACATGTAAAAGCATTGATCATTAAGGCCATTATGATATGGGCAATTGTTTGGATTGTTTTATCTTTGATTTACGATGTGGCATTTATGGATTCTACAATAGTAGGTGTAATTATTGTAGTGTTGATCTATATTCTAGGTGATTTAGTTATTTTACGAAAAGTAGGAAATGTTGCAGCTACTATCGCTGATTCAGGGGCAGCTGCGATCATTCTGTATCTCTACCTGAACTCGATGGATTATACTGAAAATATCTGGATGATGACACTGATTAGTGCAGTTCTTATTGGAGCAGGAGAATGGTTCTTCCATAAATGGCTTTTAAAAGAACATGTTGTACCAGATGAACGAAAAATGAAGTGAAAAACAATCGGGCAATATGCCAAATAATACTGGCCGGATAGGCTTAAAGACACCTTTCTCCTCGTAAGAGAAGAGTGTTATTTTTTTGTTCAAAAAATAGAAAAAATTTACAAAAAAAAAGATTGTTTCTCCCTCTTTCACCGTATATAATTTGACTTGTCGCGAAAATGAATCGATCAAACTAACGTTTTACATAAAAGGAAAAAATGAATAGAATGAAAGATCCAATGTATTTTTGCGAGTAGAGAAAACGTTGATGAAAGTCTCAAAAAGAGGAGGAATTAAATTGTTAAACGTAACCTTTGTCATGCCTAAAACAGGAATTCGCAAAGCTACCCTATCTGATTTACCCGAAATGGTGGGTATTTATAATGATGCTGTCGCATTAGGTGGAATTACTTGTGATATTGATTTATTTACTATAGAAGAAAGAATTCCCTGGTTTGATGTCCATCAAACAGCTGAGTATCCATTGTTTGTTTATGAAGTAGATGGAGAGGTTGCGGGATATAGTCATTTGAGCGCTTATCGAGCAGGTAGAAGAGCTGTTGAGAAAGTTGCTGAAATCAGTTATTACGTCAACAAAAAATTTCGAAAACAAGGTATTGGATCTGCATTAGTTAGCCACACGATCAATCACGCAAAAGAATTAGGATATGACCACTTGATGGCCATGATTGTTGAAGGAAACTTAGGCAGTGAGAATCTGCTGCTGAAATATGGATTTAACCAATGGGGACGTATGCCTGGAATTGCTGTCTTTAATGGGAACACACATGATCATATTTATTATGGGGTGTCTTTTGAGCAATACAAAAGTTTATGAAAAGCAATCTTGGAACCCCAACATTGCTTCTAAGCTGTATAAAAATGAAGAATACCGCTTTCCCCTTGCTAAAAGGAGAGAGCGGTATTTTTTTAATAAGGAAGTAATAAAGTGTCCATTTTATTATTCTTGTGTTATACTAGTTATATAACAAGTAGGGCGGTGATGAAATGTTTATTGAAATCAATCCTCATGATGAAACACCTATTTATACTCAATTAATGTATCAAATCAAAAAGAATATTGTTATCCATCGCAATTCGATCGATAAAGATTTGCCAAGTGTAAGAAGTTTAGCTAGCGACTTGGGCATCAACATGCATACCGTTAATAAGGCTTATAATCTATTAGTAGACGAGGGAGTATTGATTAAAAGTAAAAGAGGTTATTTTATTCAAGATCAGTCTTCTTTGAAACAGCATGAAAACGTAAAACAAGCGATGCTGGAGAAATTAGCTCAAATTCAAATCGATGCAGAAATTTACGGCGTCTCTGAACAAACGATAGAAGAATGGCTGAATACAATCAAAGAAAAGTTGAAAGAAGAGGTGAAATAAACATGCTATTATTTAGTATGATCATGACAGGAACATTTTTGTTAGTAGGGGTCATTAATGGAGTGACACCTTACTATAGTAGAAGAGGGACCCCTTTTGGCATCACAGTCCCAAGCACTCATCAACAAGATTCTTTTATTCAAATGCTGAAGAAACGCTTCTTGATTCAAAACATTGTTTTGAGCCTTCTATTTTCTATACCACTATTTTTCTTTTCCACTATAGAGAATATACAAGCACAAGAAATGTGGAGTAGTTTATATTTCACAGGAGCAGTATTTTTATTTATGATTTTGACTTTTGTTTTGTATTTGAGCAATAGAAAAAAGATTCAAATCTGGAAAAAAGAGAACAATCTTTTTACAGATATCAAAAAAGAGCGAATCATTGTGGATACCAATTACCATAGTGATTTAAAAACGATTTCGACTCGAACGATAGTGATGGCACAACTGCTGATCGTATTGATAACGGTCGTTGTAACATTGTTCTTCTATCGCAGTATCCCAAATGAATTCCCAGTTCATTGGAATAGTCAAAATGTTCCAGATCGAATTGTGGAGAAAACTTATTTGTCTGTATTGATGGTGCCAGCGATCCAATTACTGATGATACCTGTAATGGCGTTCAGTAATTACTCGTTCATCAAATCAAAACAAAAGTTGTTATCTAATTACCCACAGTTGACTAGCAAACAAAGTAAACAATTTCGAAAAGCATGGTCTGTTTATTTTTTGATTGTCTCAGTAGCACTGCAACTTCTGTTTACACTAATAAATTTTTATGCTCTTTTCATTGCCGATGATTCCAGCTTTGAATGGGTCAGTATCGTGATAGGCATATTTATCGTCGGAATTATCGGGTATAGTTTATTTTTAACTTGGAAATACGGACAAGGTGGAGAAAAATTAGTTTATAGCCAAATAAAGGAGAACTCAGATGAATTCACTGAAGTAGACGAAGAAAAATACTGGAAGTGGGGCGTGTTTTATTATAATCCCGAAGATCCAGCTGTCTTTGTGGAGAAGAGATTTGGAATTGGAAGTACGATCAATATGGCTAGATGGCAGTCATGGATGGCTATAGGTGGATTAATTGTGTTTTGTATTCTGCTTGCGGTTGTGCCATTTTTAATGGAGTAATAGATGAACTATAAAAAGAAGGAAGCTGGAGTTCATGACCCCAGCTTCCTTCTTCTCTATTTAGATCAATACTTTATCTAAGAAATCTTTTGTCCGTTCATTTTGCGGATTGTTGAAGACTTCTTGAGGAGGACCTTCCTCAACGATATAACCACCATCCATAAAGATGACACGGTCAGCAACTTCCTTGGCAAATCCCATTTCATGAGTAACGACCAGCATGGTCATCCCTTGACTAGCTAAGCGTTGCATAACTTCCAGAACATCTCCAACCATCTCAGGGTCAAGAGCACTTGTTGGTTCATCAAACAACATAATATCTGGCTGCATGGCTAACGCACGAGCGATAGCTACACGTTGTTTTTGTCCACCTGAAAGTGATTTCGGATAGTCATCTGCTTTTTCTTCCAATCCGACAGTTTCTAATAGTTTTAAAGCACGAGCTTTGATGTCGTCATTCGATTCGTCTTTCAGCTCTTTTGGAGCCAACATAATGTTGTCCAGTACAGTTAAGTGAGGGAACAAGTTGAAATGTTGAAACACCATCCCGATATTTTCGCGTACCTTATTGATGTCTTGAGATGGATCCGTTAAATCATGATTGTCCACAATGACTTTACCACCGGTAATTTCTTCTAAATTATTCATACAGCGAAGGAAAGTACTCTTACCTGATCCGGAAGGACCGATAATGCAAATAACTTCTCCTTCTTGAACTTCTAAGTTTAAATCTTTTAATACTTCTAAGTCGCCAAAGTTTTTCTTTAAATGTTCTACTTTTAGTTTAGTCATTTGTCAGTTTCCTTTCCAATACAGATGAAAGCCAAGTTAAAATGGTAATAATAACGATGTAAATGGCTCCGACGATCAACCACATGCTGCCAGATGAATATGTTCGAGCAATGACGATACGTCCCGTTTGTGTTAATTCTACTATCCCGATTACGGAAAGGATAGAGGTGTCTTTTAATGTAATGACAAATTGATTGATAAGAGACGGAATCATTATTTTAATAGCCTGTGGAAGAATGATTTTTCTCATGGATGTATTGTAAGACAGCCCCAAACTTCTCCCAGCTTCTAATTGTCCTTTAGCAACAGCTAAAATACCTCCACGTACTTGTTCTGAAATGTAAGCCGCTGTATTAAGCGTTAATGTAGTGACCCCTGCTATAAAGGCAGACATTTTAATATCAAGCAATTGTGGTACTGAAAAATAGATAAAGAAAGCTAGAACAATTAATGGAATCCCGCGCATAATCGTAATATAAATAGAAGATATAACATTCATCACTCTATTTGGACTGGCGCTAAATAATCCCAAAACAGTTCCGAGTACTAATGCAATAGCAAAGGAAACAAGCGTTAACACTAACGTAGAGCCTAGGCCACTGGCTAAGTCTTTCCAGTTAGCTGCAAGTAGACCGAAGATTCCATTTCCTGCAGCTGGTTCAGCATCTTCGCTTAAATAACGATCGACAATTTCATCATAAGTCCCATTTTCTTGGATATTTGCTAAACCTGCATTAAACATTTCGAGTAATTCCCGGTTTTGATCTTTGTTAACGGCAAATCCGTAAACATCCCCAGACTCTGGATCAAGCGGGAATTGCAATTTCAGACCTTGTTGAACAGCATATGCCATTACAGGGTAGTCATCAAAAACAGCATCTGAATGGCCAGCCATAACGTCTTCATACATAGTTGCTGAATCGTCAAATTGGTTTACGTTGATATTGTATTCTTCTTGTAATTCATTAACAAAATTAGCTCCAGTAGTTCCTACTTTTACGGCTACTGTTTTACCTTCTAAATCATCGTAAGAAGTGATTTCATCATTCGTTTCGGAAACAGCCATAACAGTCCCAGCTTCAAAGTAAGGGTCAGAAAAATCAAACGATTCTTCACGTTCGGGAGTAATACTCATGGCTGCGATCATACCATCCACTTGGTTGGTCTCTAGAGCTTGCAATCCTGCACTAAAATTTAATGGATTAAGTTCAATTTCAAAACCTTGATCTTCTGCGATGGCACGTAAGATATCAACGTCAATACCGACATATTCGCCGTCTGCATTTTGAAATTCAAATGGTGTATAAGTAACGTCCGTTGTAATAATGTACGGGTCTTCGGTGGTTCCTTTCGTTGAATCTGTTTCACTTGCTCCAACTTGCATTGGTAATAGGATGTTGATTATAAAAGCAAGTGTTGCGATAAAGGCAAACAGTTTGCCTTTCCTTTTATATTTATTCACCGTGATCTCCTCCTGATTTTTGGTACCCCTATAGCGTACGGGAATACGAATCCTATTTCAACTAATAAGCATTCAAAAATGAGATTTCAGTTCATTTTCTAATGAAAATGAAGAGACATAAAAGTTGTTTTATCAGTCGGTTACAATCTAAATATGAATAATATGTGTCTAGTAAATGAGGAAATGAAGCGAGGAATACCAGAAGAAGAATCATCATTTATCGTGCTGGCAAATTAAAAAGACTCTATTTCCATGCAATCGGCTAGATCCGTTGCTTTGCATAGAATATAGAGTCTGTTAACTATTAGCCATAGTAGAATTGAAAAACTTCGTTACACATATTTGACTAATTTTTTTAGGGGCGTTGTCCCAAAATGGTCTTCAAGGTAAAGAAGGATATTTGCACAAGCTACACTATCTGCCAAAGCATTGTGGTGATTGTCCAGTGTAATGCCTAAAGATTCGCATACCGTATTTAATTTGTGGTTTGGCAGTTCATACAATAGTTTTCGGCTTGATTGGACAGTGCATAAGGTTTGGAAATGAGGTTGTTCAAGCTGATAGTAATCCAGACAACCTTGCAGTACACCTCGATCAAAAGGAAGATTATGGGCAACGATCAACTGGTTTTGTGTAAACAGAGGATTGATCTCTGGCCAGATCTGAGCAAAAGTGGGAGCATTTGCCACATCTCTTTCGTAAATACCATGGATACGAATGTTTCTTTGATCAAAAAAAGTGTCAGGTTTCAATAAGGTATAATAATTGTCAACGATTTGACTGTCTCGAACGATCGTTAAAGCTACAGAACAAGCGCTGTGCTTTTGATAATTAGCTGTTTCAAAGTCAATAGCAGTAAAATTCATTTCAGCCTCCATAGTGGTTTAAAGATTTGTTGCTAGTAGTATAACTCTTTTTACAAACAAACTCTATGGTAATTTCAGTTTACGAACACTATTGTTTATTGAAAATAATAAAAATCGGTGCTTGAATGTAAAGCATTACATAAGGTAAAGTAATAAATGAAAGCGGTATAATTTAAGGAGGGAAACTTTATGCAACAGAAAACAGCAAAACCATTTCCAAAAGACTTTTTATGGGGTGGATCAACAAGTGCTTACCAAATTGAAGGCGCCTGGAATGAAGGCGGAAAGGGGCCATCTGTTCAAGATATAAAAGTTATTCCAGAGGATACTTCTGATTTCAAAGTAGCAGCGGACCATTATCATCATTATAAAGAAGATGTGGCATTGTTAGCCGAAATGGGATTTACAACGTATCGTTTTTCTATTGCCTGGACACGTATCGTTCCAAGTGGAGATGGGGAAATCAATGAAGAAGGTATCCAGTTTTATAATACTCTGATTGATGAATTACTGAAATACAATATTGAACCTTTAGTGACGGTATACCATTTTGATTTGCCTGCTGCATTAGAAGAAAAGGGCGGCTGGAGCAATCGCGCTACGGTCGATGCATTTGTACGCTACTGTGATATTTTATTTGATCGTTTTGGAGATCGAATTAAGTTATGGCAAACCATCAATGAACAAAATATGATGATTCTGTCTGCTGGTGCGGTTGTTGGTGGAGGCGCCAGTACCTTGAAAGAGACGTATCAACAAAATCACCACATGCTCTTGGCACAAGCGCGTGTGATGAAACAATGCCACGATAAGCTGCCAGAGGCTAAAATCGGCCCTGCACCAAATATCTCCTACATTTATCCTAAAACAAACAGTCCAAAAGATATTCAAGCTGCTCAAACCTTTAATGCATTACGAAACTGGTTGTATTTGGATATGGCAGTGTATGGGAGATACAATAATGTTGCGTGGTCTTTCTTAGAAGCTAATGATGCAACTCCAGAATTCGAACCAGGTGATGAAGAAACTTTAAAATCTGGTTTAGCTGATTTTATTGCCTTTAACTACTATAGTTCAGGAACTGTTGAATATTATCCGCTTCAAGAAGAGAGTACGGATTCTACAAGTGCTGACCAACAAAAAGGACAAGGAATTCCTGGATTCTTCCGCCAAGTAGAACATGGTGCACTTGACAAAACTGAATTTGGCTGGGAGATTGATCCAGAAGGTTTACGTACAACAGCAAATGAAATCTATTCTCGTTACGCGTTACCGTTAGTCATCACTGAAAATGGATTAGGCGGAAGAGACACTTTGACAGAAGATGGAAAGGTCCACGATACTTATCGCATCAATTATTTGCGAGACCATATCAAACAAGTTCAATTAGCTATTACAGATGGTGTTGAGCTATTTGGTTACTGTCCATGGAGCGCGATCGATTTGATCAGTACTCATGAAGGTTTCCGTAAACGTTATGGATTTGTGTACGTCAATCGTTCAGACTTTGATTTGAAAGATCTCTCTCGTTTACGCAAGGACAGCTTCTATTGGTACAAAGATGTAATTGCTTCAAATGGTCAAGAGCTAGGCTGACATTAACGAACAAGCTGTCCCAAAATCGACTATTACTCGATTTTAGGGCAGCTGTTTATTTTGTTAGTGGATAGAGAATTTGCTAAGAACAATTATTGAGAGATAGAACCTCTGTCACTCATAAATTCCTTTTTACTAGAAGCACAAACTCAATCAAAAAAAGGCCATCATAATTGAGACGGCCCAGTTATTTATTTCGAATATTTTTCTTCGATTCCACTGAACCAGTAAGAGAAAATCACACCTATCACAAACATAATGAGAGAGAACACCAAAGTCAACGTAAAGGATAATCCAGATGCTGCTAATCCTTCAGATGAGAATGCTGGGAGGATAACAGTTGGGAAAATAGCTAGAGATGAACCAATCACCATTCCTAAAATGAAATGATACATTTTTGAGTAGAAGCGAGTAAATAACCAGTCTGCTAATTTAGCCAACAATAATACGCACAGCAGGCCGCCGATAACTAAGGGAATAATCACACTAAAATCAAATGAACTGATTCCTGCAGACATTTTTTCATACAAACCAAAGTAAATAAGGAAGTTGCTTGGACTCATTCCGGGAACGATTACTCCTAGACCGATCAAGGCCCCAGAGAACACCCAAGTTAAAAAGCCGGGAGCTAATTGTGTCAGTGACTGTCCGCCAATCACCATCAATAGAGTCAATCCAACAGCGCTGATCACAAGAATGCTGATATCTACAGTATTGCGACCTTTTTCACCGGCAGTTTTCCATAAAGAGGGGAAAGTTCCTACAACAAAACCAATGAACAAGCAAGTAAACATAGCTTCATATTGGCCAAAAGCTTTTTCAACAAATGCAGAAAAGATGACTACACCAATAATGCCGCCGATACCAACCGGTAAAAAGTAACGAACATTTTGCAAGAAATTTTTAGTGATATTGCCTAAAAATGAAATGATTTCATCATAAAGTCCAAAGATAACAGCTAAGACACCGCCTGATAAACCGGGTAATATACCGCCGATTCCTACTGCAGCTCCTTTTAACAATCTGATAAACCAATCTTTCGATGAGTTTGCCTCATTTTTCAATTGCCTTTCTCTCCTTTAGGTAGTACAATTTTTCACTGTCTTTCATTATAAACAGATTTAATGAAAACACACAAGTATTTCAGCAAAACGTAATAAAAGATTAAAAATTAAAGTAACAGATTAAAAAAAAAGACTTGCTTAGGTGAGCAACATAGATTAAAATAAAATCAGATACTAAAGTAAGCGCTTACAAAAAAGAAAGGAGGAGCAAAAGCGCACCTGAAATACTGCAGGCCCTATTATTTTTATCAGTTTTTACTCTTTAGGATTTAGTTGTGAGTACACATTCCGTTCAGAGGAGGAAATACAAATGGATAAATTTTTGGACTTTTTACAAGAATAAATGGCCCCACTTGCTTACAAATTAGATTCAAATCGGTATTTAACCGCTATAAAAAGTGGTTTTTTTGCAGCAATGTCTATTTTGATCATTGGTTCGATCTTTTTGCTGTTAGCCAATCTTCCCATTAATGGCTATGCAGATTTTATGGCTGGCATTTTTGGGGCTAACTGGTCTGAATTCTTTATGGTTCCTTATAATATGACCATGAATATTATGACGCCTTTTGTTATTATCGGTATTTCAAAATCATTATCTAGTCATTATAAAGTCGATGATGTAGCAGCAATCGTATTGTCTATCGTATCTTTCTTGATTTTGACTCCAAGTTTGATTACAGCCGAAGGAGCTACAGGTATTCCATCTGCTAACTTAAGCGCAAGTGGTTTATTTGTAGGGATGATTACAGCTATTTTAGCTACTGAGATTATGAGAGCTGTTGTACAACGCGGATGGGTCATTAAAATGCCTGAATCTGTACCCAGCAATGTAGCACGTTCATTTTCATCTTTGATTCCTGGACTTTTTGTTATTCTTTCCTTTAATGTTATCAGAATGTTGTTTGCAATGACTTCTTTTGAAACAGCTCACAATTTCATTTTTGAAGTGTTGCAAACACCATTGTTAGCTTTAGGCGGGTCTTTGCCTGCAATGATCATTGTGCTGTTGTTTGAAGCAATTCTCTGGTCTTTTGGGATTCATGGATCTCAAATCGTATCAGGAGTTATGTCACCGATCTGGCTGTCCTTAACGGCTGGTAATGCGGAAGCTTTTGCAGCAGGACAAGCTTTGCCAAACATTATCAACTCTCAGTTCTATGATAATTTTATCAAACTAGGCGGAGCCGGCAGTACTTTAGGGTTAGCCTTATGTGCGCTATTCTTTGCAAAATCCAAACAATTTAAGACTTTAGGAAAATTAGCCATCGGTCCTGGAATGTTCAATATTAATGAACCATTGATTTTTGGTATTCCAATTGTATTGAACCCGATTATGTTGATTCCATTTATTATTAATCCAATTATTATGGCAATCGTTGCTTATGCAGCTATGTCAACAGGATTAGTGAACGTAGCCAATGGTGTCAACATCCCTTGGACAACTCCACCAATCTTTTCAGGGTTCTTAGTTAGTGGATGGACAGGTGCATTGCTGCAAGTTTTCCAAATTTTCTTAGGCGGATTAGTTTACTATCCATTCTTCAAACTAGTAGACCAAAAAGCTTATATGCTAGAACAAGGTAAAACAGAAGAAGAAATCTTGGAAGCTCAAACAACTGATACAGATGCTCCAACTGGAACACCATCTGTTTAAAGAATACACTAAAAGAAAAAACGATTCCTTCTACAGTTGTTATAGAAGGAATCGTTTTTTTAGGTATTTAGATTTGGCTTTCAGAAGAGTCATCTACAAATTTACCATAGTTGGGAACAGCCGCTTCATCAAAGTTGTCTGCTAATTTATTTAAATCCTTTTTTAACTCGCTTCCTTCCATTGATGGACCGTGTCCTGTTATGGCTATATAAGGGTTCAGACTTGCTAATTTACGGACTGATTCCTTAGCGGCTGTCCAATCTGGTGTCAAGTACCTCGGGGGCCCGCTTAATTCTTTTTTCTGTGTCACTACATGATAGAGAGAGTCTTGTTTAGTAGTCACAAATGCATCTGCCGCGATCAGTAGCCGATCTTTATCTCTGAACAAAGCTATTTGGCCTTCTGTATGACCTGGAACATGGATCCATTTGAAATCAGATAAATAAGGTACTGTTCCATCTTCTGGTAAAGGATGGATATGAGAGCCTAAATTGATTGGTTCTATAGGGAAAGCTCCAGACATCTTAGCAATCAATCCACCTTCGACAGTAGAATCTCCTTTAGCATAGCTTTTTTTCCCTGTTAAAAAGGAAGTTCCATTTTATGAGCGTAAACAGGTATGTTCCAGTGATGAACTAGTTCGATCACAGAACCTACATGATCGAAGTGGCCATGCGTCAAAATAATAGCCTTGGGAGTACTATTTCTCCCAAAACGTTCCTCTACAGCTGAGATAATATCATCAGCTTTATTAGGTGTGCCGGCATCAACGATAACAAAATCGTCGCTGACAATATCTCCAATCAGATAAAGGTTAACAAACTGGACAGTATAAACGTAGACATCAGGTGTCAATTCTTTTCCATGACTTCTTTTTATAGAAGTCATAGGGATAGACTTATAGTCTTTTCCGTAATACAGATTTAAATCCATTGTCGATTTCCTCCTTAAGGATCAAAAATGCTATCAAGTAGTATTAAGACAAAAAAGGTAAGACACCTTTATTTTATCCAATTGAGCAAACTTATTCAGTTAATAACACTTGTCAACTGACAGTTAAGTCTTTTTGTTCTGTAATAAAGGTTTTTTCAAATTAAGCTTGACTGTAATGGATTACACATCTTATAGTGAAATTGTACTTAAAAAGAAAACGCTTTCCAAGGAGGATAACAATGACTAAAGAAGCTTTAAAAATTGTTACGATTGGTGGAGGTTCAAGTTACACACCAGAATTGATTGAAGGATACATTAAGCGCAAAGACCAGCTGCCGATTAAAGATATTGTTTTAGTAGATATCGAAGAAGGTAAAGAAAAGCTGGAGATTGTTGGAGAAATGGCTAAACGGATGGTCAAAGCAGCAGGTTTAGACTGGAACGTTGAATTAACTTTAGACCGTAAAACAGCTTTGAAAGATGCAGATTTTGTGACGACTCAGTTTAGAGTGGGATTGTTAGACGCTCGTGTCAAAGATGAACGTATTCCTTTATCACATGGGGTTTTAGGACAGGAAACAAATGGTGCTGGTGGAATGCTGAAAGCTTTCCGTACAATTCCGGTTATTTTAGAGATTATCGAAGATATGAAAGAACAATGTCCAGATGCATGGCTTGTAAACTTTACCAATCCTGCAGGAATGGTCACTGAAGCAGCAATCAAAGTAGGAGGATGGGAACGAACAGTTGGACTATGTAATGTGCCAATTGGCCATTGTTCATCTGCATCTGAAAAATTGGGCATTCCTGAAAATGAATTGTTCTTTAAATTTGCTGGAATCAATCATTTCCATTGGCACCGGGTATGGGATAAAACCGGAAAAGAAAGAACAGCAGAATTGATCGACATTTTATATGGACCTTCACAAAATGAAGAAGACAACCACTTAAAAAATATTCATAGTGCTTCTTTCCATTATGAGCAGATCAAAGATTTAGGTATGCTGCCTTGTGGGTATCATCGTTATTACTATATTGAAGATGAAATGCTGCAACACTCTATTGAAGAATTTGAAAGAGGCGAAACAAGAGCTCAAGTAGTCAAAGAAACAGAGAAACGTCTGTTTGAACTATACAAAGATCCTGCATTAGACTATAAACCAGAAGAGTTGTCTCAACGAGGAGGCACACATTATAGTGATGCAGCCTGTGAGATTATTGCTTCTATTCAAAATGATAAACAAACTACCATGGTAGTGTCTACTCAAAATAATGGCACGATCACTGACTTGCCGTATGACAGTATTGTAGAAGTGTCAGGTGTGGTCACTGCGCATGGAGTCGAACCTTACAATTGGGGTGCATTCCCATCTGGAGCAGCTAGAGGAATCATCCAAAATATGAAAGGAATGGAAGAAACCGTTATTCGAGCAGCAGTTGACGGAGATTATGGTGCTGCACTACAGGCCTTTACAGTCAATCCTCTTGTTCCTGGCGGTAAGTTAGCTAAAACAATTTTAGATGAATTACTGTACGCCCATAAGGATCACTTGCCGCAATTTGCGGATAAAATCAAGGAAATAGAAGGAAATCAGCCAGAAACAGTTGGTTATGTAGATGAATTGATGAAAAGTAATCATCCAGCAGTAGCAGAAGAAGTAAACAGTTAACCATTAAAACAACAATAGAGGCTTACTCCAGTAGGAGTAAGCCTCTATTGTTGTTTTAAACAAGATTAATAATTAGTCATTTTTACTTGGAAAGAAAACTTTTTTTAGTTCCATAAGGATAACGGCAGCTAAAGCTAAACCTGCAGCAATTCCCCATTGTTCTAAACCAAAGTCAGCTGGAACATCAAATACTGAACGAACACCAGGCAACATAGTGATACCATACAATGCCATACAGAAGATAAATGCGTAAATAGCATACATATTAGAGAAGAAGCCAGCACCGATGGATGTTTGAGTATTTGAACGAGCAGGGAACACTTGTAACGTACGAGCTAGGATCAATGTCGTAAATGCCATTGCAACACTCATTTCATCTGAATAACCTAATCCAATGTATTGAGAAATGATAACGGCAATACCGATCAAAATTCCACGGAAGACTACAGAAGTAAACGTACCGCCAGCAAAAATACCCTCATTTGGATCGCGAGGTTTACGATTCATCACATTTGGCTCACCAGGTTCCATACCTAAAGCGATAGCAGGAATAGAGTCATTGACTAAGTTGATAAACAGTAGTTGTAATGCTGTAAACGGGCTGACCCAGTTCATTAATAAAGCAGCGATGATCGCGATGATTGCTCCTAAGTTACCTGAGAATAGGTAAGCAATCGATTTTTTGATGTTGTCATAAACGTTACGACCAACTTCAACAGCACTCACGATAGAAACAAAGTTATCATCTGTCAATACCATAGCAGCAGAGTCTTTGGCAACGTCAGTACCACTACCCATTGCAATACCAATGTCCGCTTGTTTTAAAGCAGGAGCGTCGTTAACTCCATCACCTGTCATAGCGGAAACTTTGTCTCTGTCTTGCCATGCACGAACGATACGGATTTTGTTTTCAGGTGAAACACGAGCGTAGACAGAAATGTGTTCTAATTTTTCATGCAATTCTTCTTCGCTTAAAGCATCTAACTCTTGTCCTGTTAAGGCCAAGTCGCCTTCTGCAAAGATACCAATATCACGAGCAATGGCACGAGCTGTCGTTTTGTGGTCACCAGTAATCATAACCGTTTTAATTCCGGCGCTCTTAGCTTCTTCAATAGCTCCATAAACAGCTTCACGAGGAGGGTCGATCATAGCCATTAAACCAGCTAAAATCAAATCATTCTCGTCGTCAAAACTGATTTCATTCCCTTCTGGAAGGGGTTTGTAAGCAAATGCCAACACGCGTAATGCACGATCTGAGAAGGCTTCATTTTGAGTTTGCAATGCTTTCAGACGTTCGTCAGTCAATTCAACGACTTCGCCATCCAACATCATTTTAGTACTGCGGCCAAATACTACGTCTGGACCACCTTTTGTCAACATTAAACGTTCTCCGTCGATAGTGTTGACGGTTGACATCAATTTACGGTCAGAATCAAATGGCAATTCAGCTTCACGTGGGTATTGACGACGAAGATCTTCATACGATTTGTTTAATTTATTGCTGTATGCGATCATAGCCACTTCAGTAGGATCTCCAAGTTCTTGACCTTCTTCATTAATATTAGAATCATTGGCTAGAACAGCGATTTCCATCAAGCGTTTTTCATCGGCTGTCCAAGAATCAGGAGTTGTACTGAATTCTCCAGATTGTCCATTTGGCAAGAAATAATCTACGATAGTCATTTTATTTTGAGTCAATGTACCTGTTTTATCCGTACAAATGATACTTGTTGAGCCTAAAGTTTCAACAGCCGGTAATTTACGGATGATAGCGTGTTTCTTCGCCATTTTATTTGTTCCGACAGACAATACGATCGTTACAATAGATTGCAATGCCTCAGGGATAGCAGCAACGGCAACGGCTACAGCAAACATAAACGCATTCAGCAGTTCGGTTTGAACATCTGTCACATCACCAAAGAAAATACGAGCAGCTTGGATAGCAAAGATCAAAATACTTAATAGTAAGATTCCGATACCCAATTTTTTACTAAATACATCTAATTTCTTTTGCAATGGAGTCTGTTTTGAGGAAGCGTCATCGATCAAGCTAGCAACTTTACCCATTTCAGTGTTGTTACCAGTTCCTGTAACTACAAATAATCCACGTCCATAAGTAGTTAAGGTTCCACTGAAGACCATATTAGAACGGTCACCTAGAGGAACGTCTCCGCTTAGGGAATCAGTGTTCTTTTCAGAGGCAACAGATTCACCTGTCAACATACCTTCTTCGATTTGCAATGAACCGGCTTCGATCAATCGTCCGTCTGCAGGAACATAATCCCCAGCGTCTAAACTCACAATGTCGCCAACAACCAAATCTCTTGCTTCAACAGTGGCTTTTCCACCGTTACGCAATACTTTCGCAGAAGGAGCCGACATATTTTTCAGAGCATCTAATGAACCTTCAGCTTTTCTGGTTTGGACAACACTTAAAACAGAGTTGATCATCAATACCGCAAATATGATTAGAGACTCAGTTACTTCACCCAGCAACATTTGAATAATAGCTACAATCAACAGCACAACAACCATTGCATCTTTAAATGTTTCTAAAAATAGCTTTAAAACGGAATCTCTTTTCTTTTGTTTTAATTCGTTTAGACCATCGCGTTCTTGTCTACGTTTAACTTCTGCGTCTGATAAGCCTTCTCTTGAAGCTTCAAAATCTTGATAGATCTGGTCCATATCTTTTTGATAGTTTTCCAAATTATACACCCTTTCTTTTTGTCAAATTAGTACGTTGTTGAATTGCAGAGGAAAACCTAACTACTAAAGAGATAGTAGTAATAAATAACTTACATCTAACATACTATTCTAGCTGTTTTTTCACAAGAAACAGAACTTGTATTTAACTGTCAAAATGCCTTGTATTTTATTTTGGCAGCTGATCAGCTGGATTAAAATGTGCTATCTCTTAATTCAATTCCTCCTTAAACAGTATTCATAATAAAATCGACAAAAAAAGAGACTTATGCGGAATTGTTTATGGTTCAACAACTGCATAAGTCTCACTATTTAAGACAACACCAGTAGACCGTTACATCTACTTGCTGGTGACGTTGCCACAGCTTCAGCTGCCAGTTACTCCCTTATTGGAAACTATTCGATTTCATCATAATCAAGTATATCGTATAACGAAAACTGGCGCAACAAAAAGAATGGAACTTTTTTATTGTTTTTATTAAGAATAATAAAGAACAATAAATGAAAACGATTTAAAAAAGTTTGCTTATTTTGCAGACAAATGCTCTTTTTTTTGTTATCCTTAAAAGTATAAAGTTATAAAATAAAAGTATAGTCATTTAAAAAGGAGAAGAAAGCTATGAAATATGAATTTCCAAAGAATTTTTGGTGGGGATCAGCAGCTAGCGGACCACAAACAGAAGGCGTTTTTGAAGGCGATAACAAAGGGGACAGTATTTGGGATTACTGGTACAAAGAAAGCCCAGAATTATTTTTCAACCAAGTAGGACCTGAAAAAACTTCTGTATTCTATGAAAAGTATAAAGAAGATATTCAATTAATGAAAGAAACTGGACACAATACATTCCGTACTTCTATCCAATGGAGTCGTTTGATTCCAAATGGCGTAGGGGAAGTCAATGAGAAAGCAGTCGATTTCTACAATAGAGTAATTGATGAATTGATCGCTAATGATATTGAACCGTTCATCAATTTATATCACTTTGATATGCCGATGAAAATGCAAGAAAAAGGCGGCTGGGAAAATCGTGAAACAGTAGAAGCTTATGTAGTGTTTGCTAAAACATGTTTTGAATTATTTGGAGACCGTGTTAAAAAATGGTTTACACATAATGAGCCGATCGTTCCTGTTGAGGGAGGCTACTTATATCAATTCCATTACCCAGCTATAGTAGATATGAAAAAAGCTGCACAAGTAGCTTACCATGAAGTACTAGCCAGTGCTAAAGCCATTAAAGCTTATCATGGAATGAATCTAGGGGGAGAAATCGGAATCATCCTAAACTTGACGCCAAGTTACCCACGTGATGAAAGTAATCCCGAAGATGTGAAAGCAGCAAAAGCAGCGGACGCATTTTTCAATCGTTCTTTCTTAGATTCTGCTGTAAAAGGTGAATTCCCAAGCGATTTAGTAGAAATATTGAAGGAAATCGATATTTTGCCGATTATTGAAGAAGGCGACTTAGACACGATTAAAGAAAATACAGTCGACTTATTAGGTGTAAACTACTACCAACCTCGTCGCATCAAAGCGAAAGAATCGACTACGAGGTTAGCGGATGGTCCAATGCCGGATGACTACTTTGACAACTATGAAATGCCAGGACGTAAAATGAACCCTTATCGTGGATGGGAAATCTACGAAAAAGGCGTGTACGATATTTTAACGAATTTACGTGAAAACTACGACAACATCAAATGCTTTATTTCTGAAAATGGAATGGGTGTAGAAGGCGAAGAACGTTACGTCAATGAAAAAGGGATTGTGGAAGACGACTACCGTATCGAATTCGTGCAAGATCACTTGAAATATGTACACCAAGCCATCCAAGAAGGAAGCAATGTGCGCGGATACCACATGTGGACATGTATGGACAACTGGTCTTGGACAAACGCTTATAAAAACCGTTATGGATTTATTGCAGTTGACTTAGACAATGAGCACAAACGGACGATCAAGAAAAGTGGTCGCTGGTTTAATGAAGTTTCTAAAAATAATGGTTTTGAAGACTAATTCAATGTTACTTAAGTACACTTGTATTTTTACTATGCAAGTGTACTTTTTTCATCAAAATGAATTCACAATTGTGAACAGAATATGAATTCGGAGTAAAAGCTGAACTTATTTTTAAAAAGACTAGACATTTTATGTAGAAATGGTATACTTTGGTTTGTAAACGTTTGCTATAATTTATTACATTTTAAAAAAAGAAAAGAGGTATTTTACTTATGAATGGCTTTATTGACAAATTAAGTGAAAAATTGTTACCGATTGCAGGAAAGTTAGGACAAAACAAATACTTGCTAGTCTTGCGAGATGCTTTTATGTTGGCTTTCCCAATCACCATGTTTGGTTCATTAGTAGTAGTTATCAATAATTTACCGTTTTTCAGTGATGATGTGAAAGGTACATTAGGAACATTATTTGGTAATGGACAAAATGCTACCATGTCTATCATGACTATCTTTGTAACATTTGGTATCGGGTATTATTTATCTAAAACACACGATGTGGATCCAGTGTTTGGTGGAGCCGTATCTCTTGCATCCTACTTGATTTTAACTCCGTTTGTGACTACTCTTGAATCTGGTGAGGTAGTAAGCGGTGTGTTAACTTTAGATCGCTTAGGCGCTAAAGGGATGTTTGTTGGGATGATAGCATCATTTCTTGCAGCTGAAATCTACTGCAGAATAATCAAAAAAGGAATTGTTATCAAAATGCCGGATGGCGTTCCAACAGCAGTTTCTAAATCATTTGCAGCGATGATTCCTGCAATTATTACATTAGGTATTTTCACAATTGTAAACGCCATCGTAACTGGCGCATTTAATACAAACTTACATGATTTTGTATACAATGTTATTCAAGAGCCGTTAACTGGTTTAGGTAGTGGATTGCCAGCAACGTTGATTGCTGTATTCTTTGTTCAATTATTATGGTTCTTTGGATTACATGGACAAATCATTGTCAACTCAGTAATGGATCCAATCTGGAATACATTAATGTTGGATAACTTAGAACACTTTGAAGCTGGAGAAGCATTGCCAAATATCGTTACAAAACCATTTATGGAAATGTATACAGTTGGTATGGGTGGATCTGGTAGCACGTTGATTGTTGTTATCCTTATGGCATTTGTGATGAAGAGTCGCCAAATGAAAGATGTTGGTCGTTTAGCATAGGCTCCTGGTATCTTTAATGTTAACGAACCAGTTATCTTCGGTATGCCGCTTGTATTGAATGCAGCTATCTTCATTCCATGGATCTTAGCTCCATTAGTAACAACTGCTCTAAACTATGTAGTTATGGATTTAGGCATTTTCCCAACTCCGACCGGGGTATCAGTGCCGTGGACAGTACCAGTATTCTTTAACGGTATGTTAGCTACGAACTCTCCAATGGGTGGGGTATTACAATTGATTGATATGGCAATTATTGGTGTTATCTGGTATCCATTCTTGAAAGTTGTTGATAAAACAAACCTTAAATCAGTCGATTTAAGTACAGCAGAATAAAATAATGTTGAAAAGACTAGTTTTTTTATACAAAAAACTAGTCTTTTTCTTTAAGATGGAGTATGCTAGGGGAGAGTATAAACCACCGGAGGGAAGAACATGATCAAATATGAAATGATAGCGAATAAAATTAGACAACGTATTCAAGAAGAATTCTATCCAGTGGATTCTCTGATCCCTGATCAAATTTCTTTGGCAAAAGAATTTGGTGTAAGCAGAATGACCGTAAAAAAAGCCATGGACGTTTTGGCATTAGAAGGATTGATTTTTCGGAAACGCGGATCAGGAACTTATGTGAAGAAAACGGCTCTAAAAAATGGCCTAAATGCTAACGCAATGGAATATGAAGGATTGACCAAACAATTGGTTGGTCATGAAGTTAAAGGAGAAATTATTTCCTTTTCGGTAGAATTTCCTGAAGAAGAGATACGAGAGACGCTGATGCTGGATAAACATGTTCCGGTATATAAAATTATCCGCTTGCGTATTGTAGACGGAGAGCCGTATATTATTGAGCATACGTTTATGAATGCGAATTTGATACCGGGGTTAAGCGAAGAAGCCTTAAACTCCTCTATTTATCAATATATTCATAATGAATTAGGGTTGCAATTCGGAGGAGCTTACCGAAAGATTCACGCAGCGAAGTCTTCCAAATACGATCAGAAATATTTAGGCTGTGCTGTCGATGATCCAGTTTTGGAAGTAGAGCAAGTTGTCCATTTAGAAGATGGGACACCTTTTGAATATTCCCGGAGTAGAAATAGATACGACAAACGGAGTTACACAGTCGTTGATTTGCAAAACAAAAATAAAGGGTAAGCGATATAAAAAGAATGGACCGTCCATTTAAGACGACCCATTCTTTTTTAAATGGTTTTACAACATTTGATGCTTGTAAGTCTTGAGACGCGGTTTTCGGCTCAAGGGCGTTCCCATGGCCTTCCATAAGCAACCCCATAGGCCGGAGGAAATTTCTTTACCAACGTTAGAAGATGAAGAGCCTTTTAAATAGCTTTAGCTAGGGTATCTTTAAGAGTCAGTTCTACTGGGCAATGATCTGAACCCAAGATAGTGTTGTGTATTTTCGCATCTTCTAGAAATGGAATCAATTTTTGTGAAACACAGAAATAATCGATGCGCCAACCGGCATTGTTTTTGCGGGCATTGAACCGGTAGTTCCACCAAGTGTAGCTTCCTTCTGTTTCAGGATAGAAATAGCGGTAAGTATCGACAAATCCATTGCTTAAAAGAGCCTCAAATTGAGCTCTTTCTTCATCAGAAAAGCCAGCGTTGCCGCGGTTGCGTTGCGGATTTTTTAAATCAATGTCTTTATGGGCAACGTTTAGATCTCCACAAAGAATAACTGGTTTTCGGATATCTAATTCAGTTAAATAAGCTAAAAAATCTTGTTCCCAACGTACACGATAGTCTAGTCGTTTCAACTCGGATTGAGAATTAGGAGTGTAACAAGTAACCACATAATAATCGTCGTACTCTAAAGTGATTACTCTTCCTTCTGTATCGTGTTCAGAAATACCGATTCCATAAGCTGCCGATATAGGCTCATGTTTAGTAAAAATAGCGGTACCCGAGTAGCCTTTCTTTTCGGCATAATTCCAAAAAGAGTAGTATCCAGGGATATCCAGATCGATTTGACCTTCTTGAAGTTTGGTCTCCTGAAGGCAGAAAAAATCAGCATCTAATTCTGTAAAAATATCTAAGAAACCTTTTTTGACAATAGCGCGTAATCCGTTGACGTTCCAAGAAATTAGTTTCATTTATTAGTTTGCTCCTTTAGTGTAACATGGTACTATTATTGTACAGTAAACGAAAAAAAACTTGAAGCAGTAGAGCTTAGTTGTTCAGCAAGAAATTCCATTAAACTAGTGAAATGAGGAAAAGTAGTGAAAATAGGAGTAGTAGGTTTAGGCGGCATCTCTCAAAAAGCGTATTTGCCAATTATGATGTCCATGAGTGAAGAAGTCGAGTGGCACTTTTACACACGGAATCAAGAGAAATTGGCCAAAATCGGCAAACAATACCGAGTAAAAAATCTGCATCCAACAATCGAATCTATGATTGAAAGCGGAGTGGAAGGAGTATTCATCCATACGGCAACCCATACGCATGCAGTATTTATCAAACAATTTTTAGAAAATGGTATTCATGTGTATGTAGATAAACCAATCAGTGAAGACCTGGAAGAGGTAGAATCCTTGCTAGCTTTAGCTGAAGACAAACAACTGGTATTGACTACCGGATTTAATCGCCGCTTTGCACCAATGATTCAAGAACTAAAAAAAGTTCCGCATAAAAATATGATTTTCGTTCAAAAAAACAAGCCTAATGGTTCTGGAACAGTACAGTTTGGTATTTTTGATATGTTTATTCACGTCATTGATACAGCCTTGTACTTATTGGATGATGAGGTAGTAGAAATGTCACATACTATTACCGAAACGGACGGACAATTGGAAAACTGTGTCGTGCAGTTGGAAACGGATCAAACGATGTGTATCGTTTCAATGAACTATAAAGCTGGAGCTAATCTGGAAGTAGCTGAAGTACAGTCTCCTGAAGGAACGCATCGCGTAACGAACTTGTCCGATTACGAAAGCGATTCTTATGGAGAACAAGAGACAAGAGCATTCGGAGACTGGGACCACACTCTTGAAAAGAGAGGATTTGCTCCTTTGATCCATCAGTTCATTGAAGCTGTGAAAACTGGAGATAATCCTGTAAGTCTGGAATCTTCTTTTATGAGTCACCAAATATGTGCCGAAATAGTGGCTGACAACGAGGACTAGATAATAACAAATACATGATCAGTCAAAAGCGGTGGACGTAACTGCCGTTCTTGGCTTATCATGTTTTTATGAAAAAAGAGGAGAAAAATTTACGAAGGAGGAATCCAACCTTTTATGATTGGAGATAAAATACGACATTTATCACCATCTAAAAAAATTACTTTCAGTTTTTTAATGATTATTTTTATCGGATCTCTATTTCTGAGTCTGCCCGTCAGCCAATCTGCAGTTTCAGAGGCAGGGTACTTTCAGCATCTGTTCACATCAGTTTCTATGGTCTGTGTGACAGGTTTATTGACGACACCTCTTATCACTACTTACAGTTTATTCGGTAAAGTAGTTTGCATTCTTTTGATGCAAATTGGCGGGTTAGGCTTAATGACGATTCTCGCTGCGTTTATAGTCGGTGTAGGTAAAAAAATAAGCTTTAAAGACAAGATTGCGGTTAGTGAAGCTCTAAACCGCGATAAATTAGGGGATTTTAAGAATTACCTGACCTCTATTATCAAGTATACGGCTGTTATTGAAGGAACAGCATTTATATTTTTGGCAGTTAGACTTATCCCCGAATACGGAACGAAGAACGGTTTCTTCCATGCGCTTTTTCTGGCTGTTTCGGGTTTTTGCAACGCTGGATTTGATACGCTGAGAGGAAATAGTTTGCAACATTACGTTCACGACCCTGTGGTCAATATTGTTATGATGGTGTTGATTGTTTTAGGAGGGATCGGTTTTTCTGTCTGGTTTGATATCACGCAAAATGTACAATCGATTTTTAAGAAAACAGGTAGCCGCAATTTAAAGAGAAATTACCAACGTCTGCAAGTGCACACTCGTCTAGCTATAAATATTTCTGTTTTCTTATTGCTCTTTGGAATTATGCTGTTTTTAATTGTTGAATGGAACAATCCTTCTAGTATTGGAGATTTTTCTGTCGGAGAAAAGATCTTGGCAGCAGTATTTCAATCCACTACTTTTAGAACCGCTGGATTCACTACAGTAAATTTTTTGGACTTTAAAAATTTTACCAACTTCTTTTTTGTTGTCATCAGCTTCATCGGAGGATCTCCAGGTGGGACTGCTGGAGGTCTGAAGACAACTACGGTAGCTTTAGTTGTTTTATTGATGTACAACGAAATCAAAGGACAAAAACACATCAATTACGCTTACCACACGATTCCAACTGAAATTGTGCGAAGAGCTTTGGTAGTATTGGTCACCTTTTTTGTTTGTTTTATGGTAGGGACAGGTTTATTGTTGTTATTTGAGCAAGATCAGAGACCCTTTCATTTGATTTTTGAAACGGCTTCTGCTTTAACAACGATCGGACTAACTGTAGATAACTTGACGCCCCAGTTATCTACAGTTAGTCAAGTAGTGATCATGATTTTAATGTTTATTGGCAGAATTGGCCCTATCACCATATTTTTGAGTTTGGGTAGAAGAAACAAAAAACAAAAAAATTACCGTTATGCAGAAACAAAAATTTTGATTGGGTAACAGAAAAAAGTAGTCAGAACCTCATTAGTCGGGCTCCTTTTTCGATGTTTAGTGCTTTAGTTTAATCCGAAACAATCCTTATCTAATTGTGGCATAGAGTAAACGAATCGCACAAACTTACAAACTGAGTAAAAAAATAATCAATAAGAGATTTACCTTCGAAAAAAAGAGTGTAAAAAAACTTTTTTTGAGGAAAGAATTTGCTTTACTTTTATGCGAATAAGAATATAATACATGAGAACTTGATAAAGTATGAATGAAAGAGGAGAAGGGAATGTCTGCAAAAAAGATTAGGGAGGTACCTCCAGCTTTAAAGATTGCTATTAGTTTTGCAATAGTTATTTTTGCAGGATCACTGCTGTTAACACTGCCCATCAGCAATCTGGAAACATCACAAACCACTTATTTTGATAACTTATTTACAGCGGTATCCATGGTATGCGTGACGGGATTATTTACATTGCCTGTGGCAGCGTCTTATACGGTGTTTGGCCAAATCGTTTGTATCGTTTTGATGCAAATAGGTGGACTGGGTCTGATGACTATATTGGCAACTTTTATCTTAAGAATAGGAAGAAAAATCAGCTATTCGGATACTATAGCTGTAAAAGAAGCTCTTAATAGAGATGAATTAAGCAATTTTAATACTTATTTAGCTTCCATCATTAAATATACAATGACTATTGAAGGAACAGGAATGCTGCTGTTATCTTTTAGATTTGTACCAGAATTCGGATGGGCTAAAGGGCTATTTGTCTCTTTATTTCTAGCGGTTTCTGGATTTTGTAATGCTGGTTTCGACAATATCGGAGCTATTAGTCTACAAGAGTATGCGCATGATTCTTTAGTCAATCTAGTTATTATTTCGCTGGTTATTTTAGGCGGTATTGGTTTTTCAGTTTGGTTTGACGTCACACACAACCTTCAATCCATTGTAAAAAATAAATTTCAGCACGGTTGGAAACGTGCTTATCGGTTGTTAAAGATTCATACGCGTTTAGCTATTAATGTGACACTTATTTTGATTGTAACAGGTACTCTGGTTTTCTTATTAGTCGAATGGAACAACCCAGACTCCATTGGAAATTTTTCATTTGGGGACAAGGTGATGGCTTCTCTATTTCAAACAGTAATAATGAGAACAGCTGGTTTTGCTACATTGGATTATGAACTGGTAGAACCTTTTACTTTATTATTCTTCATTTTTACAATGTTTATCGGAGGGTCTCCTGGAGGTGCAGCCGGTGGTATCAAAACAACTACATTTGCTTTGATTGTTCTGTTGATTATTAATGAGGTCAAGGGGCAAAAACACATCAATTACGCACACCACACGATTCCAATCGAAATCGTACGTCGTGCGATCGTTGTTGTAGCTACATTCTGTGCTTTTCTAGTAATGGGTGTAAGTATTTTGATGCTGGTTGAAGACCAACCCTTCTTGTATTTACTGTTTGAAGCCGTTTCTGCCTTAGCAACAGTAGGGGTCAGTGTAAATTTAACACCTGAGTTGTCAGATATCAGCCATATTGTGTTGATGATTTTGATGTATGTTGGTAGAATTGGACCAATCACTATACTATTAGGTTTAATCAGAAACAATAAAAAGACAAAAGACAAATTATATGCGAAAACAACTATTTTAATTGGATAGGAGATAAGAATATGGCAGTAAGAACAATTGGTGTACTGGGGCTGGGAGTCTTTGGATCATCAATAGCGAAAGAATTGAATGATTTTGATTGTGAAGTGATTGCAATTGATATCGATATAGACAATGTTGAACGCGTAGAACCTTATGTAACACAAGCTGTACAGGGGAATATCACAGACTTGGATTTTTTACAAAGTGTAGGACTCGAAAATTGTGATGTGGTAGTAGTAGCTACAGGGACTAGTTTAGAGGCAAGTGTTTTAGCTGTCATGAACTGTAAAAAATTAGGGATCGCTACGATTGTTGCAAAAGCAAAAAATAAATCTTTTATGGAAGTACTGCTTGAGATAGGGGCAACTAAGGTTATTCGTCCGGAAAAAGAAGCAGGGACTCGTGTGGCAAAAAGTGTGTTAAGAAGACATATCACGGATATTGTTGACTTGGATGAAGACTATGCTGTAATCGAGTTTATTCCGCCTGCTCCTTGGGTAGGGAAAACATTCGATGAATTGGATTTAAGAAAACGATACGAAATCAATATTATCGGAGTGCGAAAATCTTCTCAAAAACGAATGGATGTATCCTTTAGCCCAGACTACCAAATTGAACAAGGTACTGTCTTGGTTGGGATTGCAGAATCTGAAATATTTGAACGCTACGACTACTTGAATAAACTAAAATAGAGAGCGTGGAGCAAGGCGTTTAGCTCACCGGACAAAATCCAAACGACGAGAGTTAGGTGTTCTTTACCTAACTCTCGTCGTTTGGATTTTGGTAGTGTGAGCTGCCTTGCGCAACGCGTTTAAGAGCACAAATCAAGCGAAGATGTGATGGGACAGAACCTAGCACATCTTTTTTTGTTCAAAAGTTATTCTAAAAGAATTAAAATTTTGATTGTTATAGTAAGACAAGCTACAAAAATACATCTTTGCATGGTAAACTAAAAAACAGGCAAGAGACATCCCTAATGAAAACATTACTTGGGATCATTAAAAAGTAGAGTATTTGCTCTATTCATAGGAAAGGGTATTTAAATACTATGGTAATCGAAGAATTAAAAAAACAAATTCCTGATTTAATTATAAAAGAAAATGAACCACTATCACTATACACCTACACTAAAACTGGAGGTCCAGCTGATGTGCTGGTTTTCCCCACAACTATTGAAGAAGTCACAAACGTCGTACAGTGGGTAAATAGGGAACAATTGCCTCTAACTGTGTTGGGCAATGCCAGCAATCTTATTGTCAAAGATGGCGGAATACGTGGTGTAGTGATGATCTTAACAAAAATGAAACGTATTCAAGTGGAGCATAAAAAAATTATCGTTCAAAGTGGTGCTCGTTTAATCGATACTTCTAATGAAGCTTATGAAGCCGGTTTGACAGGTTTGGAATTCGCTTGCGGTATTCCAGGCAGTATCGGTGGTGCAGTTTACATGAATGCTGGAGCTTACGATGGAGAAGTCAGCGAATCCATTGAATCAGTCACGGTGCTAACGCTTGAAGGTGAAGTAAAAACAGTGAAAAATAAGGACTTAGAATTCAGTTACCGTCACAGTGCCATCCAACAGAGCCATGATATTGTGTTGGAAGTAGTATTTTCTCTTGAAAATGGTAAGAAAAAGGCTATTAAAGAGCGAATGGATGAATTGACTGCTTTAAGAGAGTCTAAACAACCTTTAGAGTATCCATCATGTGGGAGTGTGTTCAAGCGTCCAACGGGGTATTTTACAGGCAAATTGATCCAAGAAGCTGGCTTACAAGGTTTAATCTGGGGCGGTGCACAAATATCCGAAAAACATGCAGGTTTTATCGTAAATATCAATCATGCTACAGCCACAGATTATATCGAATTGATCGAACACATCAAAGAAGTCATCCTTAAAGTAAACAAGGTGCAATTAGAAACGGAAGTAAGAATTATTGGGGAAGACCTGGTAAAAGAACTTGCTTAATAGAAGGTAGAGACGACACATTACAATAAAAGAGAAGCCATTGGAACGAATTAGGACTAAAAAACAGAATCTCTCTGTTTTTTAGTTTTTTTTATTGCATTTTTGTCCAAATTATCTATAATAAGAAGAGGTTTTACTAAACAAAATAATTAGTGACAGAATACTTTTGTGCTATTTAGTTTAATGATAGTAAACAAAAAAGGGTGTAAAAAAATGGAAATAGGCACGCGAATAAAGAATTTACGGATCCAAAAAAATCTTACACAAGAGGAATTGGCAGAACGAACGAATCTAAGCAAAGGATATATTTCTCAAGTAGAAAGAGATTTAAGTATGCCTTCAATGGATGTTTTTTTTGATATGCTGGAAGTTCTGGGTTGCAGTCCAAAAGATTTCTTTGACGAAGAACAAGAGGAACAGCGAGTGGTCTACAAAAAGGATGAGCACACTCATTACGAAGCTGTGGATGGACAATATACGATCCAATGGCTTGTTCCAGAATCCAATGAAAATGAAATGGAACCTATCCAATTGACATTGGAAAAAAATGGAGCCTTCAAAGAATTTTCTCCTTCTATGGCAGAAACCTTTGCTTATGTGACAAAAGGAGCAGTGTGTATCGAAATTGGGATGAATCGATACTATGCCAAAAAAGGCGATGCGATTTATTACCATGCTAATGATACTCACCAAATATTTAATCAAGCAGATGGAGAAAGCCGGTTATTGATGGTCGTTACAGAATCCTATCTGTAGACTCCAGAAGCTTTCTACTTGTATTTCAAAAAAAGATCCACTAGATTGGAACAAAAAGGAGAATAGTAAAAATGCCAGAAAATGCTATTATTACGTTTAAAAATGTAAAAAAACAGTATGAAGATGACGTTATTTTAAAAAATATCACTTTTGATATTGAGCGGGGAAAATTTTATACCTTGTTAGGACCATCCGGTTGTGGAAAAACAACCATTTTAAATTTGATTGCTGGATTTACGGAAGTTTCTGATGGGTTGATTACCATTAACGGTGAAAAAGTAAATGATATTCCTCCCAATAAACGTACAGTCAATACCGTTTTTCAAGATTATGCGTTGTTCCCGCACATGAGTGTATTTGAGAACATTGCATTTGGTTTGAGAATCAAAAAATTAGACAACAAAACGATCAAAGAAAAAGTAGCAGCAGTCTTAAAAATGATGCGTTTATCTGGCTACGAAAATCGCGCCATCAGTGAAATGTCTGGTGGTCAGCGCCAACGGGTGGCTATCGCTCGTGCCTTAGTTAATGAACCAGATGTATTGTTACTAGACGAACCGTTATCGGCATTAGACCTGAAATTAAGAACCGATATGCAATATGAATTGCGTGAATTGCAGCAACGATTGGGCATCACGTTTATCTTTGTCACTCATGATCAAGAAGAAGCATTAGCTATGAGCGACGAAATTTTTGTGATGAAAGAAGGCAAGATCGTTCAAAGCGGAACACCGGTAGATATTTATGATGAACCGATCAACCGTTATGTGGCGGATTTTATTGGGGAAAGCAACATCGTAGAAGGAACAATGATTCAAGACTATGAAATTTCATTTGTCGGTCGCACATTTGAATGTGTTGATGCAGGGATGTCGCCGAATGAAAAAGTAGAAGTGGTGATTCGTCCAGAAGATTTAGCGTTGACGACGACAGACAAAGGGAAATTGACGGTCAAGGTGGACACCCAATTATTCCGCGGGGTGCATTATGAAATCATCGGATACGATGCAGAAGGAAATGAATGGATGGTTCATTCTACTAAGAAAGCTGTAGTTGGCGAAATGGTAGGATTGCATTTTGGTCCAGAAGATATCCATGTTATGAGATTTGGAGAAACTGAAAAAGAATTTGATGCTCGTTTAGAAAGTTACGAAGAGGAATAGGAGGGAAACGGATATGAAACAAACAAAAGCGTTTTATTTTGCGCCGTATTCGATGTGGCTGCTTTTATTTGTGGTAGCTCCTTTAGTGTTGATTTTGTATCAATCATTTTTTGATATCCAAGGCAATTTTACGTTTGCCAATTATGCTGCTTATTTTCAATCAGGCACTTATCTAACCATGACCTTCAATTCGATATTCTATGCGTTCTTGATTACTTTATTTACTTTACTGATCAGTTATCCTACAGCTTATTTATTGGTGAGAACGAAGCATAAACAATTGTGGTTGCTGCTGATCATCTTACCTACATGGATCAATTTGTTGTTAAAAGCCTATACTTTTATTGGAATATTCAGTATGAATGGAACAATCAATGATTTCTTGGTGTTTACTGGAATTGGGCGTCAGCAAATTTTATTTACAGACGTTAGTTTTTTGCTGGTCGCTTCCTACATTGAAATTCCGTTTATGATCTTGCCGATTTACAATGCACTGGAAGAAATGAATCCCTCTTATATGAAAGCGAGTTCTGATTTAGGAGCCAATAACTGGGAGACCTTCAGACGAGTCATTTTTCCTTTGTCATTGAATGGAGTCAAAAGTGGAGTACAAGCCGTTTTCATTCCTTCATTATCTTTATTTATGCTGACCAGATTAATTGGAGGAAATCGCGTCATCACATTAGGGACAGCGATTGAACAACACTTCTTAGTGACTGAAAATTGGGGAATGGGTTCTACGATTGGAGTAGTTTTGATCGTAGCGATGTTCTTAATGATGCTGCTGACGGGAGAAAAGAAAAAGAAGGGAGCGTTGCATAAATAATGGCAAAAAAGACATTTAAATGGACGAATCTTTATCTACTGCTTGTTTTCGTCTTATTGTATGCTCCCATTATGTATTTGATATTTTATTCTTTCAATGATGGCGGAACAATGACTTCTTTTACGGGATTTACTTGGGACAATTACACTGCTGTTTTTGAGGATACTCGTTTAATGGGAATCGTGTTAGATACATTATTGGTCGCTTTGCTGTCTTCGTTGTTAGCAACGATTATTGGAACATTAGGCGCTATTGGAGTGTATTTGATGAAAAATCGAAAGACACGCAATACCTTGTTGAGTATGAACAACATATTGATGGTTTCTCCAGATGTTATCATTGGAGCAAGCTTCTTAATCCTGTTCACGTTTATTGGTTTTAGATTAGGTTTTGCTTCCGTTCTATTGTCGCATGTTGCGTTCAGTATTCCGATCGTTGTATTGATGGTCTTGCCAAAATTGCAAGAAATGAATCCGACGATGATCAAAGCGGCACACGATTTAGGGGCAAATAACTGGCAAGTCTTGACTAAAATCATATTGCCAGCAATCACTCCTGGAATTTTAGCGGGCTATTTTATGGCCTTTACGTATTCTTTAGATGATTTTGCGGTGACCTTTTTCGTAACTGGAAATGGCTTCAGTACACTCGCAGTAGAGATCTATTCTCGTGCTCGCCAAGGAGTATCCTTAGAGATCAACGCATTAAGCACATTGATGTTCTTGTTTGCATTGATTTTAGTAGTGGGCTATTACTTTATCCAACAATACAGCATCAGCAAAAAACATAAGCAGCAGCATGGAAGAAAAGGTAAAGAGGCGGTGACGATGCTATGAAACGATTAGTTACACTAGCCGTAGTGATCTTAGTTGCCTGTGGGGCGCTTTACTATTCTTCCAACAAACTAGACGAAGCTCAAGGGATCACTGGAAATAACACGTTGAACTTGTATAATTGGGGAGATTATATCGATCCCGATCTGATCACTAAATTTGAAGAAGAAACAGGGTATGTGGTATCGTATGAAACGTTTGATTCGAACGAGGCAATGTATACCAAAGTCAATCAAGGCGGAACGGCCTATGATTTAGCGGTACCTAGTGAATACATGATTGAACGGATGATCGAAGAAGATATGCTGATTGAAATGGATCATTCAAAAATCGAAGGATTAGAACATTTGGATCCTGACTTATTGGACATGGCCTTTGATCCTGAAAACCGTTATTCTATTCCTTATTTTTGGGGAACCTTAGGAATCGTATACAACACGCAATTTGTCGTAGAAGGTTCCATTGAACATTGGGACGACTTATGGGATCCGCGTTTCAAAGATGACGTGATGTTGATCGATGGAGCTAGAGAAGTGATGGGGTTGGCGCTGAACAGTTTAGGTTACTCGGTAAACTCTAAAAATGATGCTGAGTTGGCTGAAGCCGCTGAAAAATTGGATTCAATGACAGCAAACGTAAAAGCTGTTGTCGCTGATGAAATCAAAATGTATATGATCCAAGAAGAAAGTTCTGTAGCTGTAACTTTTTCTGGAGAAGTAGCGGATATGATGTGGGAGAATGAAAATCTGCGTTACGTGATTCCACCTGAAGGGTCCAATTTGTGGTTCGACAACTTTGTCATTCCTAAAACCGCTCAGAATGTGGAGGCTGCCTATGCCTTTATCAACTTTATGCTGGAGCCCGAAAATGCTGCTCAGAATGCAGAGTATGTTGGGTATTCTACACCCAATACGTCAGCGATGGAATTGATGCCAACTGAAATGATTGAGGACGAGCAATTTTACCCATCCGATGAAACAATGGAACACTTAGAGGTTTATGAAAACTTAGGACAAGAGTATATTGGAATCTACAATGATTTGTTTTTGGAATTTAAAATGCATCGGAATTGATAAACAGCCAATACATCGGTCTTTGTTACAAAGGCCGATGTATTTTTTTCATTCTTTAAAGCTCAAATTAAAGAGTATGATGGTTAGAGATTCTTAAGCAGAATCACATGTTATAATAAGTTTCCAAACAAATAAAAAAATAGTATGATAGAATACGAGTGATGTTTGAAAAAAACTATACTTTAGAAATCGTATTTCAGCTAAAAGTGTAGATTCATAGATAAGGTTAAGGTGTAGACATGGAGAACGAATCAGCAAAAGAGTTGTGGGAAAGCTTTCATCAGCAGATTCCTAATTTACCGGAGCATTATGATGTTTGGGCTTTTGGAGATTCAAAAGAATTAGCAGATCAGTTAGCTGCTTTAGTGTTATCAGGTTTAAAAACAGCGACGTGCAGTTTGAAGCGCTTGTATGATGTTGAAGGAGCGGATTTGCCACAAGTTGGGGCTTATTCAGTCATTCTAGATGGAAATGATCAAGCAGTGGGAATCATACAAAATTTAGACGTCTTTGTCTTTCCATTTGATGAAGTGACAGAAGAAATCGCCATTGCAGAAGGTGAAGGTGATCGTACAGTCGATTATTGGATGGAAGCTCATAAAGAGTTCTTTAAAAGAGAATGTCAATCTGCTGGAGAAACGTTTTCGACGAAAATGGAAGTGGTTTTTGAAAGCTTCGAATTGGTGTATGCAGCGTAATCAACTAATAACTAAAGGGGAATGGCCTAATGGACTTAAAGCAAATGGTTGGAGAAAAAGCAGCAGAGTTTGTGAAAGAGGGTATGGTAGTTGGTTTAGGAACGGGATCAACGGCGTATTATATGGTGGAAGCAATTGGGAGACGTGTAAAAGAAGGGTTGAACATTACTGGTGTGACTACTTCGAATCGTACCCAAGAACAAGCTGAAGCATTAGGGATTCCTTTGAAAAGCGTAGATGAAATCGATCGGATCGATATTACGATAGATGGAGCAGATGAGATCAGCCGCGATTATCAAGGCATCAAAGGCGGCGGTGCAGCTCATTTATTTGAAAAAATCGTAGCCGATAATTCCAATAAAGTGATCTGGATCGTAGATGAAACTAAAATGGTTGAACAATTAGGTGCCTTTCCACTACCTATCGAAGTGATTCCTTACGGTAGCCAGCAATTGTATCGTTTATTTGAGAAAAAAGGGTATCACCCAGTTGTCAGAAATGATGCTAATGAAGAAGTATTGGTTACAGATGCTGGGCATTATATTATTGATTTGCACATGGGAACGATCAAGCAGCCTCATGAGTTGGCTGAATGGTTAGATAGTTTAACAGGAGTTGTAGAACATGGATTGTTTTTAGACCGTGTCAATACGATTATTGTTGGGCGCGAATCAGGCGTTGAAATTATAGAAGCTAGATAACAAACGGATCAAATCAGTAAGGCTGGGACTGAGGCTAAAAACCTCAGTCTTTTTTGTTAGACATTTGTGCGAGGAAATGAATTCTAAGCGGCTGCTCTTCAGAAGAAAAGCGTAAAAATCTTCTCATATTCAAAAGTTAGAAAACGGTTTCTATTAGAAGTGTGGTAAAATAACTGTGTACTAGCGATAAGGAGATGATATTAAGTGAGAATGGTAGATTTGATCCATAAAAAACAACAAGGGAAAGAGTTGTCCGCTGAAGAAATTCAATGGATGATAAAACAATATACAACAGATGAAATACCAGATTACCAAATGAGTGCGATGTTGATGGCCATCTATTTTGAAGACATGACCGACGCTGAACGCGGAGCTTTAACCATGAGCATGGTGAAATCTGGAGATGAAATCGATTTGTCTCAAATTGAAGGTGTCAAAGTAGACAAGCATTCAACAGGTGGAGTAGGAGATACGACAACCTTGATTTTAGCTCCATTAGTAGCTAGTGTAGGAGTTCCTATTGCAAAGATGAGCGGTAGGGGATTAGGCCATACTGGTGGTACGATTGATAAATTAGAAGCTATTCCAGGATTTCATGTGGAGTTGAGCCAAGAAGAATTTGTCGAACAGGTCAATCAACATAAAGTAGCCGTTGTAGGGCAATCCGGGAATTTAACTCCTGCAGACAAAAAACTGTATGCGTTAAGAGATGTAACCAGTACAGTAGAATCTATCCCATTGATCGCGAGCTCAATCATGAGTAAAAAAATCGCAGCTGGTGCTGACGCGATCGTATTGGACGTAAAAACAGGTGCCGGTGCATTTATGAAGACTCCTGAAGCTGCTCGCGAATTAGCAGAAGCAATGGTAAAAATCGGAAATCATGTGGGAAGAAAAACGATGGCAGTTATTTCGGATATGAGCCAGCCTTTAGGATTTGCGATCGGGAATGCATTAGAAGTTCAAGAAGCTATCGATACTTTAAAAGGTCATGGACCAGCAGATGTGGTAGATTTGTGCTTAACTTTGGGAAGTCAAATGGCGCATTTAGCTGGAGTTGGTAAAGATCTTGATGAAGCCAGAAGTATCTTGAAAGAAAACTTAGAAAATGGGAAAGCACTGGAAGTTTTCAAAACATTTGTGGCAGCCCAAGGCGGAAACCCAGACGTTGCAGATAACCCAGAATTGTTGCCTAAAGCGCCATACCAAACAGAAGTGTTAGCTAACCAAGATGGTTATTTAGCTGAATTAGTAGCTGACGAATTAGGAGTTGCTTCTATGATGTTAGGTGCAGGACGTGCCACTAAAGAAAGTGACATTGATCTAGCAGTTGGATTAGTGTTGCACAAAAAAGTAGGAGACCAAGTTAAAAAAGGGGAACCTTTATTAACGATCCATAGTAATCAAGAAGAAGTCCCTGATGTAGAACAAAAGATTTGGGAGTGCATTACGATTGCGGATACAGCTGAACCTTTACCATTGATTTACGATGTTTTATCTGGAGAATAAAGAAGTAATAAGCTGCTCATAAAGTTAAGTAAAGGAGTTAGGACAACCAATCCTATCTCCTTTTTGTGTACAAGTTTGGGGCTCTTACCGGTCTGCACCAACATTATAAACGTGTTTCGAAAGGCTCCTTGCGTTAAAAGAAACAGAACCCAATACTCAATCGATTTTTTTCTAACGATTTGTGGTTCTGGTTCTATACGGTTAGCTAACCAGTTTTGCTTTTGATAGATTAATGTTGTACCGCTCGATGTGTACTTCTAGTGGGAAGCTCTATTTAGAGTGAAAGAAATGTATGTTTGATGAGCGAATGAAGGATGGAAGGGGTTTGAACATCAAGGTCATTTTGTCCTTGATGTTCAAACGCCGTTCTTCATCAAGGCAATTTTGTCCATGATGTTCAAACCCCGTTCTTCATCAAGGCAATTTTGTCCATGATGTTCAAACCCCGTTTTTCATCAAGGCAATTTTGTCCTTGATGTTCAAACGCCATTCTTCATCAAGGCGATTTTGTCCATGATGTTCAAACCCCGTTTTTCATCAAGGCAATTTTGTCCTTGATGTTCAAACCCCGTTCTTCATCAAACCAATTTCCCCTTTGATGTTTAAATCATCCCAAATACTCACTAAAATTTGTCATAAAAAACCTCCAAAAAGCTAGATTTTACTCTAATCTTTTGGGAGCCACACTCCGCACCTTACACCATATTCACGTCTATAATTGAGCGATGAAATGAATAATAGCTAAATGAAGTGGGTAATAAGCATAACCCAAATACTTAGGGACTCGTATCACATGAAAACGAAAAGGGAGCAGTATTGGAATCAAGGCTAATAAGGCATACATTTGGATTGTTCCAAATTCTGGAATGTGCATTAGAAGGTAAGCTGTGATTCCAAAATACCGGTTTTCAAAAACTAACATGTAAATAGCCCAGCCCAAGAGAAACCCGTAGATACCATATTCAACAAAATAGCTTGCTATCAAGCAAGGAATAAAAAAGCGTTTGTCTTTCATCGAAACAGCAAACAAAGCCAATGAAAATAAAATGTTGATTCTTCCTAACGTAAAGGGGATGGATATGATTCCAAACAGCAGTAATTGAAACAGGTAGCGTTTAAAGTTGTGTGTACGGTGTGTGCCTAATACAGTAGTGTACAAAAATAAGGGAAATGCGATTCTGCCGATGACACGCAGTATCACATATTGCGGTAAAATATAGGCGCCAATATGATCAATTGTCATGATAATGATGGCCAACCATTTGATAAAATTGCTTTTTTCATCAAAGCTGTGGGCTTGCACCGAGGTAGTTTCCATTGTGACCCTCCAATTCTCTAAAGGTATATATTTTATTATACAAAAAATCTTAGCGAATAAGACAATAATTCATCTTTCTCGGAAAAAATAAAATGGATTGTGCTATAATGATTTTTAAACTTGTAAAATGGAGGGAAGAGAGTGGGAAAAGCAGTATGGTTGGAAGGCTTCAAAAATATTTATCCTGTTATGATCAGTTATGTTCCTTTAGGACTAGCCTGTGGTATGTTGCTGTATGATGCAGGGATCGGATTATGGGGAATCTTTTTGATGAGTACACTGGTTTTTGCGGGTGCAGGACAATTTATGGCAGCATCTATGCTTTCTGCAGGAGCTGCAATGCCTTCTATCGTGATCATGACATTCTTTTTAAACTTAAGGCACTTGTTGATGAGCTCCAGTATAGCTCCTTTCTTTAAAAAGCGCTCGGTGCCGTTTTTAATGTTGTTTAGTCATACCTTAGCGGATGAAGCTTATGCCATCAATTACAATCAATTTCAAACGGATAAAGAATGGAGACCGGAAGAAGCCTTGTCTACCAATCTATTAGCTTACTTTAGCTGGGTGGGGAGTACAGTTGTTGGGGGATACATAGGAAGTTCTTTTTCGATGAATACCGTCATTATGAATTATGTATTGATCGCGATGTTTACATGTATGCTGGTGAATCAATTTGTCTCTAAAATCTTTGTTTTTGTGGGGCTGCTGTCTGGTGTGCTTGCCGTCATTCTTATGATGGTATTGCAGCACAATATTTCATTAGTCATTGCCGCAGTTCTAGCTTCTTTTGTGGGATACTTGCTGGATGAACAGAGAGAGAAGAAAAGAGCTGAAGAAGGAGCGACGATTCAAAATGAACAGTAATTTACTAGGGTTGATTGCAGGAATGGCAGTAGTGACTTATTTACCCCGTTTTGTTCCGATGCTGGTTCTCAGTAATCGCCAAATTCCTAAAAAATTCGCTAAATGGATGTCTTTTATACCGGTATCTATTTTTGCCGCGCTGGTTTTTTCGGATGTCTTTTTCTGGGACAGCGAAGTAAACGTAAATCCGATAGAAAACGTGAAACTGCTGCCAACAGTGCTTGTCTTTTACATAGCCTATAAGACTCAAAGCTTACTCTGGTCGATGGTATTTGGCATTATCGGCATTAGTTTTATGATTTGGTTTTTCTAAAAGTACTATCCTTGTATAATGGGAAACGAAATTGCATAAACAGCTTTCGTGCTATAATGGGCGTAGAAAAATAGATGGAGGCTTTTAGTATGGCAGATCAAAATCGAGAAGTAAAAAAAAGTTGGGAATCAAAAGTGATTCAGACACATCGTGTATTTCCCGGAGATGTCAACTCACATCGGACTTTATTTGGGGGACGCTTAATGAGTTATATTGATGATACAGCATCCATATCCGCTTCACGCCACAGTCGCAGTGATGTTGTTACTGCTTCAATGGATACATTAGATTTCTTGCATCCGCTGAATGAAAATCATTCCGTTTGTATAGAAAGCTACGTGACCGGTGTTGGATCGACCTCGATGGAAGTTTTTTGCAAAATAATGGGTGAAGATCTATCTAGTGGAGAACGTTACTTGGCAGCTACAAGCTTTATCACTTTTGTAGCTGTCGCTAAAGAAAAAGGCAAAAAACAGCTAGTACCTTTAGTTGAACCAAGTACTAAAGAAGAGAAGTTTGTTTGTGAAGGATATGAAGCCAGAAAAGCACAACGTATGTCCAGTCGTTCATTCCATGAACAATTTGCGCAAACGATTACCGACCAATTGCCTTGGTCAAACTAAGGCTAAATGACCTGTTTAAGATGAGGTGTTGAACCTTTATCTTGAACAGGTTTATTTTATTGCCAGCTTTTTGGTGGGCAGGTCTAATAGGCTCACTGATCAAGTGGCGTTAAATTTGGTTCTCACTTGAAGAATAAGGTGGTCTTATTGATCAAGTGGCGTTAAATTTGGTTCTCACTTGAAGAATAAGGTGGTCTTATTGATCAAGTGGCGTTAAATTTGGTTCTCACTTGAAGAATAAGGTGGTCTTACTGATCAAGTGGCGTTAAATTTGGTTCTCACTTGAAGAATAAGGTGGTCTTATTGATCAAGTGGCGTTAAATTTGGTTCTCACTTGAAGAATAAGGTGGTCTTATTGATCAAGTGGCGTTAAATTTGGTTCTCACTTGAAGAATAAGGTGGTCTTATTGATTAAGTGGCGTTAAATTTGGTTCTCACTTGAAGAATAAGGTGGTCTTACTGATCAAGTGGCGTTAAATTTGGTTCTCACTTGAAGAATAAGGTGGTCTTATTGATTAAGTGGTGCAAATTTTATCTCTCACTTGATCAATAAAACGGTTTTACTGATCAAATGGTCCAAAATTTAACTCTCACTTGAAGAATAAAATGACCTTACTCATCAAGTGGCACCAAATCAGTCTCCCACTTGAAGATTAACAGCGTCACATCAGTAAAAACAAAAATTAGTAGTGCAGAATGAACCCATTTGGTTTCTGCACTACTAATTTTATGTGCTTTTTATGAGATTCGATTTCTACACGCAAAAGATCGGAAATCAATGCCTCTTGCGTCACACCAATCTTTTACAGGGCCAGTGATGATCACATCTGTCCGTTGCAAATCAGCCACCGATTCAGCGCCTAATAAAGTCATCACAGAAACCAATTGTTCTTTGATTTGTTCAACATGTGCAATCGTTTTTTCGACACCATTTTGCAAAATATAATGTAAGAAGTAACCTGAAATACCTGCTGCTTTAGCTCCGAGAGCTAAACTTTTGAGGATATCCATTTGGGTACGGATACCGCCCGAAGCCAATATTTCGGTTGTATCCATAAAGGGGTGAGCTTCAAGAAGTGAGATCGTTGTAGATTGACCCCAATCTTCTAGGAAGTCCATCGGATTCTGAGTACGGCGGTAGTTTTCGATCTGAGCAAAATTGGTTCCACCTTTTCCGCTGACATCGATCGTTTTTACGCCAATCGATGTCAATTGTTGAATCGTTTCACGGCTCATTCCAAAGCCGACTTCCTTCACCACGACGGGTACATCCACACCGTTTACGATTTGTTCCAATTTAGTTAGCCAAGAAGAGAAATCTCTGTCTCCTTCTGGCATCACGATTTCTTGAGGGGTGTTCAAATGAATCTGCAAAGCATTGGCTTGAATCAAATCCACAGCTTTTTTTGCATTTTCTAAGGTCTGTCCGCCGCCTAGATTAGCCAAAATTTGTCCATTAGGATTCGTTTCCCGAATGATCGTAAAACTATCGGCTACAGAAGGGTCTTTTAAACCTGCACTTAATGAACCTGAAGCCATTGCCAGACCAGTTTCTCTTGCTACAGCAGCTAATTTTTCGTTGATTTTCTTTGTCCAAGGGCTCCCGCCGGTCATGGCATTAATGTAAAAGGGCTGAGCCATCGAAAGTCCGGCAAAAGAAGTGGACAAATCAATCTTCTGAGTACCGGTCTCTGGTATTGAATGATGTACAAACCGGATGTGGTCAAAATCAGTTTCGTGCGTTTCAGTGTAAAAATGTTCCGCTAATGAAACGTGCTCGTTTTTCCGATTGTTTTTTTTCTCCATTGTTAACCTCCTGCTGGATAATGATTCTAGAGTAGGCTTAGCAGCCACTAATTTTTAGTATAAACATGCAACGGCAAATTGGTGATCCCTTGTTCTTCCCAAGCTGTGATCAATGAAAGAACCCCATCTTTGCGATCAAAAATCACAATTCCGCAGTCTCCACCGCCAGCTCCTGAAGATTTGGCTGCACCATTAAATTCTTCCGCCAGCTTGCACAAATGAGCCAAGGCAGGAGTCTCGATAATCACGCCAGTCGATTGACTCATTTTTTTCAAGAGAGAGCGGTTGTGACGAATCTCATTTTGTATTTTAGGAATATCGTTTGTTTCGAAGCCGCGAATCATTTCTTCGACACAAGCTGCACTGGCTTTTAAGAATTCATTGTAGGCGAGAGCATCTTGGGTCCGTTTATTCGTTACTTCATCCACTAAATGAGAAGTAGACGCCGGAGATCCTGTCCAGCCGATCAATAAACGCAATTCTGCTGGGGGTGTCAACGGTTTAAAAGACAAATGAGGCCAGTCCAATTCAACCACTTCTCGAACCGATAATTGCTGTTGCTTTTCCAATACCCATTTTGGATCGAAAGTAGTGAAAGCCAACCATCCACCAAAAACGCTGGCAGCTACATCACCGCACGATCCATTGCTTTTGACCGTTAAATGTGCCAAGGCAGCTAGCTTGAATATTCTCTCATTAGACTCATGTTGCAAACCGTAAAAACGCAAAATCCCTTTCACTGTGGCAACGGTAACAGCGGCACTGGAACCGAGACCGTATTTCCGGCCATTGGAACTGTCTAATTCACTATCGACAGATAAGTGGTAAAAAGAAAGCTTTTTTCCAAAGGATTTGACATAGCTTTCTGTCACTTCAATAGCTGCCAATATATAATGAAACGGATTTTCACGCTTGTCCAATACTAGTCGATCATTTTCTCTTTTCCAAGTGACAGGCAGGTTTCCATATTGCTTCGATAAAATTGTTCCCATATCTGTCGTTGCTTCAAGTGAAACAGTAATAAACTGGTCGATGGCTACCAAAATGGCAGGATGACCGGGTTCTACAACAGCGTATTCTCCTGCGATATATAACTTTCCAGATGCAGAAGCTGTGATCATGTACGACACTCCTTAAAATTCCTTTTTTAGTCTGTAATTTCTTCGATATCTTTCCCAGGTCCTGAAATAATCAGTTGCGTGGGATCAAAAATGTTGCTCAAGTAGTTTTTGATCGTTTGGCTATCTGACAGGCGACACAATACTTTGACGTTTGGACCGGCATCCATCGTGAAATAGCATGGAACACCTAATTGACGCAGTTCTCTCACCGCTTGCATCGCTCGAACACTGTCTGGTTCCCAGTAAGAAAGAGGCGGATTAGCCCCCAACATTGTTGCATGCATCTTCATGCCGTTGCTTTCCGTAATGGCACCAACTTGTTCAAAATCTTTTTTCAAGATAGCCGTTTTGATATTTTCCAAATCGATCGCTGTAGCTGTTAACCAGCCAGGATAAAAAGGCGAAGTCGCTACGGTGTTTTTCATACCTACACGACTGGAAACCGCTTTTTGTTTATCATTGACCACGATAGTGACCATGCCGATATCCCAAGAAGCATCATCTACTTTTACCGCAAATGAATCATCGCTGCCGGTACCCATTTGCCATTCGACAAAACCGCCGAAAATACTGCGTGTTGCTGAACCAGAACCTCTTCGAGCATAAGTGGATAAAGTTGTTTTGTCCAAATTCAATCCGCTAGCCAAATTAACTGCACCCGCTAAAGCTGCCATACCAGAAGCAGAAGAAGCCAGACCGGCTGCAGTCGGGACGAAGTTGGTGCTTTTTACGATCGCTGCTGTTTGGATACCCGCTTCTTCACGGAATAAATCCAAGAAGCGGCTGACTTTCGCTGTTGCTTTATCATCTTGTAATGCATCATTTAAATAGAAACGATCTTCTGCTGTGCTATCGTCAAAAGCCACAGAAGTTTCTGTGTAAAATGAATCTAATGTCAAAGAAAGACTGCTGTTCATCGGTAAAAACAATTTCTCATCGCGCTTGCCCCAATATTTGATCAAAGCGATGTTGGTATAGGCACGTACTTTTTTCTCCTTATTCAACAGAGCCACCTCCTAAATGATAGATCCAAGTAGTGGAAGTTCCCGTTTCGTTTAAAGCCCGAGCGATGTCTTGAGCAGCAGTTTCATTTTCAGCTAAAGCGATCATACAGCCGCCTCGTCCGCCACCGGTCAGTTTAGCACCTAAAGCTCCAGCATTTATGGCTGCTTCAACCAATTGATTCAATTGATCATTGCTGACACCCAATTTAGTTAACAGCACATGTGCTTGGTGCATCAATTTGCCTAATTCGACTGGTTGATTATTTTCGATAGCTGATTTTGCTTGATCTGCTAAGCTGCCTAATTGATGAATATCTTGAGAAGTTTCTACCGGATTGGTTTCCATCAATAACGCTATACTGCCTACTGCATCTCTGGTTTGACCCTTCACACCAGTATCCCCAACCACTAGATAAGCATCAATCAATAATGAAAAAGGAACGAACGGTTTGCCTTTGATGTAGTACAAGGGGCTGTCACCGCTAGTCATTGCGGCATCTAAACCACTGGGATTTCCATGAGCGATCACTTCAGAAATATTGACTAGTTCAAGTAATTGGTCATGTGATAAGGGGCAATCAAAATAATTGTAAAGAGCGCGAACAGTAGCGACAGCCACTGCTGCACTAGATCCCATACCGCGTTCTGCTGGGATCGAACTGGTAATGTGTAACGAAAAATCTTTTGATTCTTGTTTCAAAGCTTTCAAAGTCACCTCAACGACCGTCATTAAGTTAGACAATCGGTCAGGTGCTTCTGACAGCAACCCTGAATGATAGATACAATCTACGGTAACAGGTCCTGTAGATTGTGTAACGGTAGTTTGAATAGTGGCTTTGGGAAAGGGAATAGCTAATGAAGGTTCTCCATAAACCACTGCATGTTCTCCCATTAAAATGATTTTACCTGTAGCTTCTCCAATAGCTTGGTTGTGTGCTGTCTGCATGCATACATACTCCTTAATGTGCTGATTTCATAATTGGTTAGTTGATTAAGGGGACGTCAACAGTTGAACGATATAAGGTGCTGCATATAACGTCATGAACTGAATACCATAATTAACGCCCATTTTATTTAAAGTTCCACTCGTAATTCCAATAAGCAATACGCCGAATATGTTGATCAAACCTGCATCCATATACGAAAGCAATAGAATGAAGGAAATAAACAATCCAAGAATGGCTTCATGCGGAATTTTGTCTAAGACAAAAGTGGAGATTTTTCCGGCATACTTATTAATAATAACATAACTCAAAGCTGTAGCTACTACAGCCCCTAAGACAATAGCGATCGTTTTTTCCCCTGTGGATAAAATATGAAATAAATTGTTTTCCACTGTGTACACAGGAGGAGCATTAAACAGTGCACTTCCGGGCCCTATAGAAGTAGGAGATAAAGGAATGCCTAATGCCACTAAGGGGATAATGATTCCGGAAATATAAGTAGATTGCGATAAAGCACTCATTGTAGTAATGGTAGTAGTCGCTTTTTCCTCAGGATCTTTGATCCGGTTAGAGACAGTTTCACCAAATAGTAAAATCAAGCCAACTGGGCTCAATACAAAGAAAATATTGGAGATGAAAGAAGAAAATGAAGCAGCTTTTAATTCTTTTTTCGATAATATTCTAAATGGATTCAATGTTTTCTCTTTGCCTAAATCTTTTGGAATGACGATGTTTTTGTAACTGTCTGTCAGCATTTTTGAGCGGCTTTCTTTATTCAGCAATTGCAATAAAGAAATGATCAACGGCCCGATGGTGATGCCTAGGAAGAATGAAGTAGTAATATTGGTCCCTTCTGGAACGACTCCAGTGCCCCAGTATAAGTGGCGCAGGCTTTGAAAAAGAATAGCTAACGGAATGATACTGATCAAAGAAAGAACTTTTTGTTTACTGATCAATGATAAGAAAACAGCTCCAATAACAAATAAGAGCGAAGCGTACGGTTGTATCGTTTCTGCAAATGGAATCAACAAATTAGCCAACAAAAAAGAAACAGGGATAGAAATAACTGTTCCAATCAGTGCTCCTGCAGCCATTTTCTTAACGGTAACAGCTGATTTGCCTTGATTTTTTAAATAAATAGCGTGATCAATCATGGGAGCAGATAATACTCCACCAGGTAAACCTACTAAAGCAGTGGGCATTAAATTGGTTAAATTTAACGTAATAAACGCTGCTACAAAGAAAGTTAAGACAATCATTGGGTTAGCGCCTGAAAGAATAAGAGCAAGTGAAATAGGCATTAAAACGGATGTTTCATCGGTACCCGGTATAAATCCAATAAAAGTGTATAACACGACTGCACTTAAAGCAGCCACAAACATTTGAGTGAGCAATAAAAAATCCATTAAGGTATCTCCTAACTAGTGTGATGGTGTTTAGCATCTTTGGAATCAATAATCCGTTTTGGTTTAGTCAATAATCCTGAAATGATAAAGCCGATAACGGCTCCCGCTAAACCGAAAAACAATTGCAACGTACGATTTCCCGAAGGTGCTAAAAAATAAAGTCCCATAGTTGAAATAGCAGAGATAATAATGGAACGAACAAGGTCACGAAGCTCTACAACGTCTCCCCAGATTTCAATATATTGTTTTTTATCTTCCATATTTTTCCTCCTAACTATAAAAAATTTAACTAAATTACTAAAGATTCTATACTTTTCTATTGTATAAGTCATTCCCACCCTTTATAGTACAGGAATTTTAAGATTTACGGTAGTTAAGCTTCGCTTAAAACTCGTTAAGTTTTTTTAAAGTTTTGTCACCAGTGGAAAGGAAAAACTATAAATAAGACGTGATATCTGTTACAATTATGCGAAACTTTCAAAACCAGGAGGCAGGCACACCAATGAACGAAACAGAAACTCATCACCATATCTTACGTGATGAATGGAGCACATTAGGACATGATACATCCATAAAGATGACTTTTGAAGAATTGGATACCATTAGAGGGTTGAATGATCCTATTTCACTGGAAGACGTGAAAGAGATCTATGTGCCGCTAGTCCAATTAATCAATCTGTTTATCCAACAATACGAAAAATTGCAGCAAGAAAAGACCTTTTTTTTAGAACATCGAAAGGAAAACAAACCGTTCGTGATCGGTATTGCAGGTAGTGTGGCGGTAGGGAAAAGTACTACTGCGCGACTGTTGACACGTATGCTGGCAAGTTTGTTTACCGATTTAAACGTTGAAATGATTACAACAGATGGTTTTTTATATCCCAATAAAGTCCTGAAAGAAAGGGGCATTATGAATCGCAAGGGCTTTCCAGAGAGCTACAATATGAAAAAATTGATCAATTTTTTAAGCAAAGTAAAAACTGGCGAAACCGACATTTCTTCTCCAGTCTATTCTCATGAAGTGTATGATATTGTGGAAGGGAAAACAAATATTTTGCACAAACCGGACATCTTGATCGTTGAAGGGATCAATGTCTTGCAATCTCCATCCAATGAACAAATCTACATAAGCGATTTCTTTGATTTTTCCATCTATGTCGATGCCGAGCCAGAACAAATTGAAAAATGGTATTTGGAACGATTTGCCGTTTTGCTGGATACGGCTTTTACGACTCCGGACAATTACTATTATGAGTTGGCTCAAAAAGGCCCAGATGTTGCCTTTGCACATGCACATCAAGTATGGGAAACCATCAACTTGGAAAATCTGAAAAAATACATCCTGCCTACACGAAAAAGAGCCGATCTGATTTTGCATAAGAGTGAACAGCATTACATTGATAAAGTTTTATTGAAAAAATACTAAATACTCTCATTGTCGCTTGAAGAGCCTGACTAACGCTATGTTAGAAGGGTTCTTTTTAGTATAAAAAGTGTAAAAACTCAAAAAATGTTATGAAAATGAACTTTTCATTAAAAAAGAGGGGTAATGTCCACTTTTATGTAACAACAAGGTAGCTTTCATGGTACTATGGTAAGAAAAATAATAAGAGGTGTAGATTTTGACAACTGTAACAGATACAAAAGAATTGGAAAAAATGATCGTTCTTGATTTTGGTAGTCAATACAACCAATTAATCACGCGTCGAATAAGAGAATTTGGTGTGTACTCAGAATTGTTGCCGCATACGACAACAGCTGACGAATTAAAAGGCATGAATGCTAAAGGAATCATCTTCTCAGGTGGACCGATGAGTGTTTATGATGATGGATCTTTCTCAGTAGATCCAGAAATTTTTAATTTAGGTATTCCGATTTTTGGTATTTGTTATGGAATGCAATTGATGACGAAAATGATGGGTGGAGAAGTCAGCCCAAGTACAAACCGTGAGTATGGTAAAGCGGATATCCGTATTGAAGACCGTACGGCACCTCTATTTACAACATTAGACGAAGAAGAAACCGTGTGGATGAGTCATGGAGATTTAGTTACTCAAGCTCCTGAAGGCTTCGTTGTCAGCGCTACAAGCGCACACTGTCCGATTGCTTCTATGTTCAATGAACAAAAGAACTTTCATGCCGTTCAATTCCATCCAGAAGTTCGTCACTCTGTACACGGAAATGATATGTTAAGAAACTTTACTTTCAATGTCTGTGGATTTGAAGGAAACTGGAGCATCAGCAACTTTATCGATTTAGAGATCGCTAAAATCCGCGAAACTGTAGGAGACAAAAAAGTCTTGCTTGGTTTATCAGGCGGGGTGGACTCAAGTGTAGTAGGAGTTCTATTGCAAAGAGCAATCGGCGACCAATTGACGTGTATCTTTGTGGATCATGGTTTATTGCGTAAAGGCGAGAGCGAACAAGTTATGGAAAGTTTAGTCGGCAAATTCGGCTTGAACATTATCCGTGTCGACGCTAAAGAACGTTTCATGGCTAAATTAAAAGGCGTCAGCGATCCAGAACAAAAACGTAAAATCATCGGAAATGAGTTTGTGTACTTATTTGATGACGAAGCAACAAAACTTGAAGGTGTCGACTTCCTAGCACAAGGAACGTTATACACAGACATTATCGAGAGTGGTACAGCTACTGCTCAAACAATCAAATCACACCACAACGTAGGTGGACTTCCTGAAGACATGCAATTCAAATTGATCGAACCGTTAAATGCTTTATTCAAAGATGAGGTTCGTGAATTAGGAATTGAGTTAGGTATGCCTGAAAGCTTAGTATGGCGCCAACCATTCCCAGGCCCAGGTCTAGGAATTCGTGTTATCGGTGAATTGACAGAAGAAAAATTAGAAATCGTCCGCGATAGCGACTTTATCTTAAGAGAAGAAATTGCTAAAGCCGGTCTTGACCGCGATATCTGGCAATACTTCACAGTCCTTCCAGGTTTCCGTAGTGTCGGAGTAATGGGAGACGGCCGTACGTACGATTACACAGTCGGCATCCGCGCTGTAACATCGATCGACGGAATGACAGCTGATTTTGCGCGTATCCCTTGGGATGTCTTGCAAAAGATTTCTGTGCGTATTGTAAATGAAGTGAAACACGTTAACCGTATTGTGTATGATGTTACTAGTAAGCCACCTGCTACTGTTGAGTGGGAATAATGAACAAAAGACCGACTAACCTTTATTTAAAAGGCTTTGTCGGTCTTTTTATTTTACTCTGATTCCGTTTTGATTCCGTTTTTTATTTCATCCAATTTATTTGATACTTCTTCTTGCTTATTAGGATATAGATGCGCATAAGTATTTAGAGTTGTTTGTACGTCTTCATGGCCAAGTCGTTCTTGAATCAGAAGAGGTGAAAAGCCTAACTCAATTAGCAGTGAAGCATGAGAATGTCTTAGGTCGTGAACCCTTATTTTTTTTATTCCTGAATTTTTACTTCCGCGTTTCATTTCATGGTTGAGATAAAATTTAGTGACTGTGAAAAGTCGTTCATCATTCTCATAGTCAACCAGAGCAGCAAGGTACTCATCTAGCATTTCAAATATAAAATCTGGAAGGGTAATACTTCTGTTAGATTTGGGAGTTTTCGGTTCTGATATGATATCTTTTTTCTTTAACCTAACATAGGACTTATTAATGCTAACTGTTTTCTTTTCACGATCAAAGTCATCAAGGGTTAAGGCAAGTAATTCTCCAGATCGGATTCCGGTCCAAAACAACAAATTAAAAATCATTACACTCTGTATTTTATTACTCACTGGTTCAATAAATTTATCGAATTCATCAACAGTCCAAAAATCCATTGAATCAGCATTCTTTTTGCCAATAGAACCTGTTTTGTGTATCGGGTTGTTTGGCAAGTTGTAGAATTTAACAGCATAATTTAAAACAGCTGATAATTGATTGTTTATTGACTTCATGTACGTTTGTGAAAGCTTTTTTCCTTCTTTAGTAGTTTGCTTCAAAACGAAATTTTGCCATTTTCTGACTGTTATAGCATCTATTTTATTAATGGGCATATCTCCGAAAAAAGGTAACAATTTTGTTTCTATTAAGTACGTTTTGTTTTCCACAGTCGTTTCGCGCAACCGGTGAGAACTGTCTTCTAAATAATCAGCAACTAGACTTCTAAATGTCATTTCACTAGATCCGCTTGTAGTTAATTTGAATTCTGACTCATAAGTTTGTGCTTCACTTTTTTTATTAAAACCACGTTTCAATTTTTTCTTTTTTGTTCCATTGTAATCTGTGTACCAGAACTGGACATACCATTTTCCTGATTTTTTATCTTTGTAAGCTGGCATTTTATTCACTCCTATTTTGTGCTAAAATAGGCATAGCAAATACACCTATTTTAGGTTGTTTGTCATCCTTTAGAACACTCTAAACTTTGGCGAGGGAAGGGTGTTCTTTTTATTTGATTATTTTAAGCTGTAAAAAACACTTGTATTCATGTCTGATACTTCAATTAAAGTGTCATCACCTTCAGGTACTATTAAACCAACTTTCCCAGAATCGTTTCCACCTTTGTATAAATCTTTCCATCCAAAAGCAGATCCCTCTTCAAAAGAAGCATAAGTAGATTGAGAAACTTCGCTACCATCTGAAGCGACAGGTGTGATAAAAATAGTTGAAGTGTTGAATGGATCATCTTCACTTCCTTCGTCTAATGTTAAAGACATATCAAAAACTACCCATTCAAATCCTTCAGGAGCAGCTTCGTTGAATTCGTTTGCCTCCGTTAATTGATTAAGGGCTTCTTCTCCACGAACTACATTAGAAATCGTAGTTGTAACAGTCCCTTCTAACGGATTGTAGTCAGCATCACTGTATAATACATCCCAAGTTGCTGATTCACCAATAGAAACTGGATTACTTCTTTTTCCTGGAGCGCTAGTTTCTTCACTTGATTCTGCTTCGCTAGATACTTCTTCAGTAGTTGCAGATTCATTATTGCTACTTTCTACAGTCACATCAGATGATTCTCCACATGCTGCTAATAACAAGCTTGAAAACCCTAATAAAGTCACATATTTAAATTTATTCATTATTCTGTTTCCTCCATCTCAATAAAATCTGTTTCTTCAGAAATCACGGTGCCGGCATTATCTTTAATAATGATAGTTGGCTGATTGGTGCCATCAGAATAATCTGAGTTCAAGTACAGCTGTCTACTAAAGGTATCCATCATAATAGCAAAGAATCCGTTAGTAAGCTCGCTCATTTCAGAGGCATCTGTATTATTAATAACAATTTCTATAGTATTGTCGTCAACCATAGAAGAAGAAACTACTGTAAGAGTACTTTCTCCAGTTTCAGAAGAATCTGTCTCTTGTTCATCTAAAGATTCTATGTACTCTTTATATTGACGCTTATTGAAATTGATTTTTTCCCAATCTATTTCTTCATCGGTTCCCATTTTAGAAAGTTCTTCAGAAACTGCAGGATCTAATTCATCCAAACCAGGTTCTTTAACAACAGCTTCGCTTTCTGAAACTTCAGTAGTGCTAGTGTCGTATTTGCTATCATCTTCAGCGCCGCAAGCACCTAAGATCAAACCACATATACCTAAAGCAGCTAATAATTTAGCTTTTTTCAAATTTACTCCTCCTATTTGTCACTAAACCTTCACTGGAGACCACTTCCGGCTAGAAATTTAGCGTGTTATAATTCAGTTGACATCAACACCAGCCCAGAACTGTTCCAGCAGTTTTAGGGCTTTTTTTTATTTAATTCTAGTTTCCCAGCCTAAACCAAGATTATAATTCTCGAACACACCTGAATAGTCAAAATGACCATCAGATTCTTTGATTAAATAATCCATCATAAAAGAAGTAGCCTCATTCTCCATCTTAGATCTAAATACAGGTTTATCATATAAAATAGATAAATCTTTATGATTTAAAGCGTGTCCTAGCTCATGAAGGATAACTTCTTTTTGTTTTTCCTCGCTTAAACTTTCATTAATAAAAATAACTTTAAGATCGGAATTATAGAATCCTTCGCCTTCGAGATTAATTAAAACGATGTTAATCTCGTTTTCTTTAATCAAACTATAAATCTTATCCATATAAGCCTCCTTACTTATCACTGAATCTTCCTATAAGATAAGCACGAATCGCTTCTCTATCATTTTCCGACATAGGTTTACCGTCAAAACTCATTGTGTTATCTAAGACTTCGTTAAGGTCGAGCGGTGTGTTATTAATAGTTATTGTTTCGTCTCTTCCTAATAGGTAGTCTGTCGAAACGCCGAAGTAGTCGGCGATTACTTCCAACTTATCTGATCCTGCTTTTTGTTTCTTAAGTCGATATAGAGTGTTTTTTGAATATCCAAGAGCCGACTCTAAGTCGTTTATTGAAATTCCTCTCTGATCGCATAAATATTTTATTCTATCAAACATTGTTTTATCAACCTTTCTCAAGGCTCACAAAATAAAATTAAACAAAATGCATAAAAATAGTTGACTTAATTATGCTTATAGTTTAATATTCTATGTGTAAGCTAGTTGGTTAGCTAAAAGGTCGTCTAAATAAAACCAAAAAACGTTGGGGAACGGGAGTTGGTGTTTAAATAACGCTTATTTAGCTATGCCTTTATATTAAACTATTCGACTAAAAACGTCAATAAAAAGTTAAACAATTAGCTTACAAATTTGCTTATTTTTAAAGGGAGGTTGCAGATATGCCGGAAACACAAGCATTGAGAAATAAAATTTTAGAACATTTAGAGGAGAAAGATATCACTCAAAGGCAGTTAAGCCTATTGATTGACGAAAACCCTCAATATCTGAATGAAGTTTTGAAAGGAAAAAAAACAGGTCCTAAAGCAAATATGATGTTGCTGACAATTATTAAAGTTTTAGGGATCAAATAAAGGAGGGAAAAATATGGATCAATTAAAAATATTCAATTTCAAAAACAACGAAGTTAGAACTCTGCTAGTAGAAGAAGAACCTTATTTCGTAGCAAATGATGTAGCGAAAACGCTTGGTTATGTAAATCCTAGCGATGCAACTAATAAGCATTGCAAAAAATCGATTATGACATGGGGTAGCGATTCGCTAGGTCGTCGCCAAGAATTCAAAATCATTCCAGAATCTGATGTATATAGATTGATTTTTAGATCTAAATTACCAGAAGCCGAAAAATTTGAAGACTGGGTAACTGGAGAAGTTTTACCTGCTGTTAGAAAAACAGGTAGCTACATCGCCAACATGGACCAAGAGGATATTATGATTGCTACTCTAGAAAGTCAAAAGGAAATAAAAAAACGTCTAAATACCGTGACGACAGATGTGGAAGGGTTGAAAAAAGAAATTGACTTGAGCCGCCTCCAAAAAGCGCAACTGTCTAAAGTAGTAAGAGCAAACGCTATGGCAGCAGTTGGCGGAAAGAAGTCACATGCGTATAGAAAGCTTTATCGAGTAGCTATTTCAGAACATTGGAGAGTAATAAAAAACTACTTTCATGTTGCCAGCTATGAAGAAATTCCTAAACTGAAATTTGATGAAGCAATGGAAGTAGCTGGCATGTGGAGCCCTTCAATCGAATTAGCTTTTGAAATTAAACGATTGAATAACCAAGTTGAATTGGAGGTGTAGAACATGCCTCAAGTTCAACGTCATGAATTTTACCGTGTTGAGGATGTGATGGAAATGCTGAATGTCCAACAGACTAAAGCTTATTCGATCATCAGAAAGTTAAATAAAGAATTGCAGGATCAAGGAAAAATCATTGTGTCTGGCAGAGTGTCCAAACGTTATTTCGATGAAAGAATGTACTAATTATTGAAGGGAGAAGAAGATGAAAAACTTTTTGATCAACTTTTTCGAATTAAAAGAAAGCGAAATTACTTTCAAAGAAGTTATTAAAGCAGGATTTAGTTTATTTGTTGGTTTAGGAGTCGTGTTTTTGCAGCTGTATTTGTAACAGAAAGGAGTTTAGTCATGGAAATGAATCCAAAGGAACTAAAAGCGTTTAAAGAACTAAAATCTGATTTATATAACTATCCAGAAATGTTCATGATCACAGTTGATAGAAAAGATTTAGAGTTGGTCATTAATTATTTGGAAAAAGAAAAGGAGAATAAAAAATGAAAAAAACATCAAAAATCGAGGTTGAAACAACTAGTGAAGAAACCTTGCAACAGGTCAACAATATCGTTGATTCTTTTAATCCAGAAAACGAAAGTCTGTTAGTTATGAAGGTGAGTAGTGAAGATTCAAAAGTCGGGGTGTATGTAGCAAACCACGTCAAATCATCGGATTTATTAGCTCTACAAGCTGCTTTTCTAGAAGTGATAGAAGGGCAAGTAAAAGATTTAGTCAAGAAAGATCCGTTACAAGCTTTTCTTCTTATGCAACAGCTAAAAAAAGAAATAGACTGATGCGCCAACATCAGCCCGTAACAAAAATATTTTTCAACTGTATTTTAACATAGAAAAGAGGATATGCAATGTCTGAAAAAACTAGTTTAGTTAAAAAGTTAGCTAAAATAACGAGCCAAATCGGATCCGTGCCAAAAACTGGATGGAACAACTTTAATAAATACAATTATACGACAGAGGCAGATATACAGGCGATTACGTCAAAAAAAATGGCCGAAGAAAGCTTAGTTATGATTCCGTATGAAGTGGAACATTCTACACGAGAAGTCAAGACTAGAAAAGGAAATACAGAGTATGTGTACCAGGGAGTTTGGGACTTTGAAATTGTGGATGGAGATACCGGTGAATCTATTATTATTCGCATTTCCGGAGAAGGACAAGATAGTGGCGATAAAGGTCCTTTCAAAGCCTTAACAGGAGCACATAAATACGCATTGATGAAGTTGTTCCAAATCAGTACTGGAGATGATCCGGAACGTGATTTTGAAAATACTACTCAACAACAAAAGGTCGAGCAACATCAACAAGATTACCAAAACCAAAACTACCAACAGTCGCAACAAAATTATAACAGTCAACCTATACGACAAAACTATCAAAGCCAACCTACGCCACAGCAACAAGAACAGGAGCTAAGCAATGCGATTGTTGGTTACGTGAAAAAACTCAATTTAATGGGTATAGACATCCAACAAGTTTATGCTTACATCGCTAACAAAGAAGGCGTGCAAAGTGTGACAGAGGTGGCTAAAACTCGCATATTAGGTTATATGAAAGCTCAATATTTGAAACTTCAAAACAATCAACCGAAACAATTACAGCCACAACAACCGGAATTTGAACAAGGTAGTATATTGCAAAGTAGAACAACGCAGCCCGCTACTACCGTGAATTGGGGGAATAAATAATGGCCAATCAATTAGAAGTAATCAAAGAGAGTAATTTAGGAACGATATTTGAACCAGCAACATTAGAAGTTCACGGGTTCGATGAAATGAAAGAAATGGTGAAAAAAGTAGCGGACAAGTACACTAATTTAGTCTTTACAGCAGACGATAAAAAAGATGCGGAAGAAGTTCGTAGTAAGTTGATCGATGTTAGAGACAAATTTGAGCGAGAACGCAAAATTATCAAGAAGGCATATAACGAGCCGCTTAACGAATATGAAAGCAAAATCAAGGAACTTAACGGAATGATTGATGTTCCGCTAAACCAAATCAGAGAAGGTTTAAAAGAGATAGATATTGCTGAACGTGAACTTAGAGAAGAATGTTTGAAAGAGGTATTAGGAATCAAATTGGAAGGCTTAGGCGTTGAAATTGAGCCGAATAAGAGCTGGCTAAACAAAGGAATGTGGACAAGCAAACTTAAACCGACTACCAAACTCAATCAAGAAATTGACTATGTGATTGATGCAGCGATCAAAGAGAAAGATCGTAAAGAATCAGAAATCAAAATTTTAAGTGAGTTCTGTAAAGCTAAAGATATTGATCCAGCTGGATGGATTAGTCAATTAGATTTTAAATCAGCAACAGAAGTGATTGATTTGATCAATTTAGATATAAAGCGTAAAGCTGAAATAGCAGCAGAACAACAAAAGAAAAAAACAGAATTTGAATCATTCCAGTCAAAACAAGCTGAGGTTTTAGCAGAAATTGATCAAGTTCAAAGTTATGAAGACCCATTTGTCCAATCGACAGAGAATTTTCCTGTTACACCAGTCATTATCAATGTGATCCGAGTAAAAGGATCTCAATCACAATTAAACAATCTGAATGAGTATTTAATCAGCAGCGGTATAGAAGTAGAGTTTGTTGCTGATGAAACAAATAAAGTTTTTCAAGATCCTTCAAGCAAATATTTAATTGATGATTTGCCATTTTAAAGGGGCGGTTTAATGGAGTACGAAGGAAGTTTATTAAGAGTACAAGGCGATGAAGTCACTTTCAGGTTAGATCGTGATTTCGACATTGCCGAAGCTCAAAGAATGACTATAAAAGATAATCCTAGAAGCATTATCAGATTAGTGGATGAACGGAACATGACTAAGGACCAGAACGGAATGATACACGGACTATTTAACGACATATCGCTGTATACAGGTTATCCGCCGGAATATGTCAAAGACTTGTTAAAAGCTATGTTTTCGGCTCACAAAGGGATCGAATCATTTAGTATGGGCAACTATGGAATCAGCCAAGTTTTCGCTGGGGAATTTATTGAGTACATTCTCGAATTCTGCTTTGAGCAACAGATTCCGTTTAAATATCAAAAATTCCACTTAGCAAGTGACATAACCAGAATATTATTTATCTATTTGAAATACCGTGCTTGTTTTGTTTGTGGCAAAGAACACGCTGACATAGCTCACTTTGAAGCAGTTGGAGCTGGTAGGAATAGAAAGAAAATTGACCATTCCCAACATAGATTTATGGCCCTATGTAGAGACCATCATGGTGAACAACATCAGATTGGCATTGAAACGTTTATGAAGAAACACGTTTTAGTTCCTATTAAGTTGAAACCAGAACAGGTAAAAGAATTCAAGATAGGAGGATAATCTTGAGCGACAACAAGAAATATTACTATATCAAATTAAAAGAAAACTTTTTTGAAACAGAAGAAATGATCGTGCTAGAAAGCATGCCGGATGGATATAAATATTCAAATATTTTGTTGAAGATGTATCTAAAAAGTTTGAAACACGATGGAAAAGTGATGCTAAACGAACGCATTCCCTATAATTCATCAATGTTAGCTAGTGTTACTAGGCACAGTGTTGGAGACATAGAAAAGGCCGTTAAGTTATTTAAAGAGCTAGGACTGATTGAAACTTTTGATAACGGAACGATATTCATTTCTGACATTCAAAACTTTATCGGGAGATCCAGTACTGAAGCGGAACGAAAAAAAGAGTATAGAGAACGAATCAAAAATGAATCATTAATGATAAGTGGACAAATGTCCGGACAAACGTCAGACATTAGTACACCAGAGATAGAGTTAGAGAGAGAGATAGAGTTAGAGAAAGAAAAAGATAATACATCGAATCAAGCTTCGATGGAAACTCTTTTTTCTGAAATCTGGAAACTCTATCCAAAGAAAACCATGCGAAAAGAAGCATTGGCATCATTTAAGAAAGCAGTTAAAAAAGGAACTAGCGTTGAAGACATTAAAACAGGTGTAGAGAAATACGCAAAACATCTTGATGCAAACAAAAATTGGTTGAAGCCTATGGATGGTGGTAGGTGGTTCAACAAAGAACGCTGGAACGATGAATACCAAGTTGAAGCTGGGAGTGGAGGATATGACACATCAGAATATGACGACTTTTTCTAGTATTGGTGACGTAATGAATGAAAAGTTACGAGAAACAGATGAAATTTGTCCAATTCATAACTGCAAACTCATCACTGCATTTGGAAGAGAACCAATATGCATGCAATGTGGACAAGAAGAAAAAGTGAAGCAGGAAAAAGAAATGACTGATCGGATAAGCAATGAATATTACAAACGAAACACTTACAAATGGTTATCCAAGCATTCTATTTTTCTTGATGAAACGTTAAAACACGCAACATTTGAAGCCTACAAAACAGATGATACAGAAACGATTGGTAACAAAGAAACAGCGTTAAAAATCGCACGAGAGTACTACCAGGGTGCAACATATAACACCATCTTTACTGGTAAGGCCGGAACAGGTAAAAGCCATTTGTCCATGAGTATGTTGAAGGTTGTTAACGAATACAGCAAACCATACAGAAAGTGTTTGTTTGTCTCAATTGATGAATTAATGAGACGGATTAAAGATAGTTTCAACAATAAAGAGAGTTACTACACTGAGCAACGAATGATTGACCTGTTAACCGAAGCAGATTTGTTAGTTTTGGATGATTTAGGAGCTGAAACCGGAGCTATTACAAGTGAGAAGGCAGCAACGGATTTCACCACTAGAACGCTGTATGCCATCATCAACGGGCGGACGAACAAACCCACAATCATTACTACTAACTTGAACAGCAAAGACATGGCCAAGAAGTACGATAGCAAATTGATTTCAAGAATGTTTCGTGGTGCCGATGGACATGTCATCAAATTTGAGAAAACGAACGACAAACGTAGAACGATTGAATTTTAGGAGGAAAAGTCATGGCTAAACTAATCGTCAATGTAGGTTGCACATACACAGGAGAGTTAGAAGGCGATGCAGTTATCGAAGAACTAAAAAGCGGAGGGTTTAAAGACATTTCAACACTGCATCCACACTATCAAGCAATGCATGAACTAGACCTAACATTGAGTATGCAACTTAAAGAAGCGTTCATTGCTTTAGTTGATATGGGACACCAGGAAACGATGCTAGACATCCAAAAAGAAGTTGCAAGGGTTTTAAAAAGCGGATGTTTCGAGCTAACAAGTATTGAATTAGGAATAGGATATTAAGGGGTGGTCGAATGAATGTTACAGAAACGTACACTCAAATAAGTTTGGATATTTTGCTTAAACTTATTTCCGAGGATGATTTAAATGATTTGTTTGTAAAAACTGATGGAAATTTATACCCACACGAAAACTATTCGTTTGATTTAGAGAAACTAAAAAAAGAAAAATTCTTTTTGCGTGAAACTACAGGAGGTAATAAAAATGATTAATAACGTGGTGCTAGTCGGTCGGTTAACAAAGGACATAGACCTTAAATATACAGCAAGCGGAACAGCTGTTGGAACGTTCAATTTGGCAGTGAATCGAAACTTTAAAAGTCAAAGCGGTGAACAAGAAGCTGATTTCATCCAGTGTGTTGCATGGAGAAAAACAGCTGAAACAGCAGCAAACTATGTCAAAAAAGGTTCTCTTATCGGAGTTACAGGTAGAATCCAGACAAGAAACTATGAGAATGACCAAGGACAACGCATATATGTAACCGAGGTCGTTGCTGACTCTATTCAATTTTTGGAAAGTAAAAAAGACAGTGGCAATAATAATTATCAGCAAGCTGCTCAAAACATCAATCAGAGAACACAGAGCAACCCACAAAATAATCATAAACAAAATGGGTATCAAAATAACCAGCAAGGAAATTACCAGAACAAATCGCAACAGAATTATCAAAATACTCAAAGAGATACTTTTTCTAGCAGTGGACAGCCGATCAATATATCTGATGACGATTTGCCATTCTAGGAGGGGAAAATATGCCAACACAACTAGGAGAAGGGCGCAAACCATACGGTAAAATCCCTAAAGAAGCAAAAGAGTATACAGCAGTGAACATCTATGGCCAATTGGTCGTAGGTGTGATGTCTAAGCAGTATGAACATACTTGCATCCTTCGTGATAAGAAAGGCGTGAGCCATATGGTACTGCTGAAAGATGTAGGAATTAAACCTAGGAAAAGCAGTGAGCATAAGAGTAAGAATGATCACTATGAAGAACACGAGATTAAAGCAAGAGGACCGATCGCTAATAGAGCTTTACGTGAAAAAAGAAACAGTTTGTAGGAGGTAACGAATTGAAGAAAAAAATCAAAGTATCACTTCTGACCATCATCACGTTTTTAAATTTATTACTATTCGGACTAACCATCTGGATAAATTACGGAAACGAAAGTTACATCGCTACGATTAATCAGCATTTAGCAGAGGCTAGTGCAGAGAACCAAGATAAAGGTCGAGAAATAGAGTTGCTTAAGGAAGAAAATGCGGAAAAGAGCGAGCAGTTGCAGGTGAGCAATTGGAAGTTGGGGCAGATTGAGGCTAGGGACGAAGGGATTAAATACCAGGAGAGTGATAAATAATGGCTTCCATTCAAACTAAGTTAGATGTTGGCACAGATAAGAATCTTCAAGATTTCAGAAATGAGTTGCAAGAGATGGCTTTTAAGGAATTGAATCGGATGAATTTAACAGGAGATACCAGGGTACCTAATTTAATCGGCGGCTTGATTTCAAAATTAGATAGAGAATATGGAACGGAATACCAGCAGACAGAATCGGTTAAAAAGTTATTGGAGGATGATGGGGAATGACTTATCCGGAATTTGTAAAAGGTACATCACGATGCGCCCATTGTAATACTGAATTGAAAGAAGAATATGTAACGGTTAGAGATAATCATATGATATTAAATTATTTCGATTTCGAAAATGGAGAGGACAATATTTTTTGTGATAAATATTGTCTAGCTGATGCACTTTCTGCAGAAACAATCCTTATTGAGGAGGATGGGGGATGATCCGAACTAATCAGCAAAAGGCGCAAGAATTTTATAAAAGGTTGAATGATGAAGTAAAAATAAATGATAATCGTAAATTTAAAAATCTGAACAAAGAGTTCTACGACGGAATAGAACACGGAATCAAGTTTGCAAAAATGCACTATAAATTTACTCATGGAATACAGGAGGAAAACAAATGAATGAACTAATCGAAAAAGTGGAAGATTGGGCTAGAAACAAAGGAATGGATGAAGCAGATTCAGCTAAACAATATCTAAAAGTGAGTGAGGAAGTCGGAGAAGTTGCAGCAGCATTGGCCAGAGGGCAGCAAGACGAGCTAAGAGACGGAATAGGCGATGTAGTAGTGACGTTGATAATCTTGGCCATGCAGAATGACTTAGATTTGTATGAGTGCTTAAACACGGCTTATGATGAGATTAAAGGGCGTAAAGGTAAGATGATTGATGGTGTGTTTGTTAAACAAGCTGATTTGGAGGTTTAGTGATGAAACAATCCGTGAAATATATACAACCTGTATACCTTCCAAAATGTGATTATTGTGATAGTAATGTAATTCCGCCAGAAAAATATTACTTCGTAGCAATTGAAGGGCATGACGACTCAGATGTTAGAATTGTACATCGAGAATGTTATGTGAGAAATCAGACATATTGGGCAAGAGAAGAGTACGAGGAGTTAACGGATTAGCTAACGAGGGTAACACTTAGTAACTCGATTTATTGGAGGGGTAACACTGTATGCCTATCAAAGAAGGGAATAAAAGAGTTTCCATCACACTTGATCCGTTGTATGAAGAAAAGTTGCAACAAATCATGAAACACACCAATAAGAACAAAAAGAGGTTACTAGAAATATGGATTGATCAGTATTTTATGGCTTATGGTCACGAGATGAAACGAACTGATAAAAGTTAAGTGATCATATTAATTTGAGGAGGCATGAAAGAATGGTAGAAGGTTTAACAAAGAATCAATTAAAAATCATTTCAGAGTTAGCGGCGCAAGAGGCTATTCGTACTTACGAAAAGACTCTACTAGTTGAAAAAAAAGAAAAGCAAGATCGACGTTTACGTAATACAGAATTACTACTTAAAAATTATCGTAAATTGAAAGATCATTGTAGTGAAATCGATTCTGAAATTGAAGAATTCGAGGGAACGATATTAGATATGCAAGAATTGACTATCGAATCGCTCATGCGTTATCGATACAAAACGGTAAAAATGCTTAAACATGTTGATAAGATGCTGATCGTATATGAGTGGGATTGTGGTCACGGTAGTGAAGAAGAGAAAAGAAGATACAGCATCTTAAAGAAACGATATCTTATAGAAGATAGAAGAACTGTTAAAGAGTTGTGCGAAGAGCTTAGCGTGGAACAAGCTACTGTTTATAGGGACACTAAAAGAGCTATAAAAGATATTGCTATTTTACTATTCGGGATTGATGCATTGGAATTCAAAATTTGAACGAATGATAAAAACTGGATAAAAAGTGCAAGTGTTTATGTGGTAATATGATAGTGTAAAAACAAAGTCCTCCTTTAGAAAACTTCTACATTTATTTGTGGAAGTTTTTGTTATAATAGATGTTATAAAAAGGAGGTGAAATAATGACTTTATCAATACATCAAAGACAATCATTAATAAATCAACACAAAATATTGGAAAAGCTGTCAGATGATAAAGATGACAAAAAATATCATAAAACAATGCAAGAAGTTTATCATAGTGGATTTGAGTATGAGTATTTTGAGTACGGTCCATCTGAAGATACGCTATCTGTAGATGATTGCAAATTTGTCTATGAAGTTGTTAACATGTATGATGACTTGTATTTTGGCTGGAATAACAATGAAGATATTAAAAACAGTGTAGATGAGTATAAAGTAATGTTTCCTGGGTTTGATCTAAATGACTCTCACGAATACAAACTCTATTCTTATACTAAGTTCTTAATTGAAGATTTAGGTAAATTCCATGATACTAGTGACTTACTTAAAAACGGTAAAATCCGCGAACTTAATAGTCATGGCGCAGGACCAGGTAAACATGGATATAAATTAATGCTTCAAAAATTCCAAGTCCATAATGCTAAGAGAATCAAAAGAGAAGATTTTCAATTTACAGTTGAAGAGATTCAGGATATCGTGAATCCATTTAAGTAACAAAAAGGACCTCAAAGCGAGGTCTTTTTTGTTATACATAAAATTAACTTAGAGGTGGTGGTGGCAATGACATGAACTGGGAAGCAATAAGAAAAGAATTTGAAGAATCAGATATAACGATGAAAGATCTTGCTGAAAAGCATGGCATTAAACCAGGCACTTTGCGGAGTAGAAAGAATCGTGAGAAGTGGGAGAAGCGCAACGCAGCAAAAAATTTTGCAACACGCAACGCAACAAAACGGAAAAACGTTGCAACACAAAAAGCGATTGAACAGATAAATGATAATTCAGAATTGAATGATCAGCAAAAGCTATTTTGTCTTTATTACTCACAGAATCACAATGCTACTAAGAGTTATCAAATGGCGTATGACGTTGAGTATAAAACAGCGCATGCTAATAGTTATAGATTGATGGCAAAAGACGGCATAAGAGCTGAAATCAAGCGTATCAAGCAAGCAAGGATAAATGACTGGCTTGTTGATGATACGGACATCATAAACGAGTGGATGAAGCAAGCATTCACGGATATCACCGATTACGTGGAGTTTAGAAAAGTATTTGTGGACTATAGTAGAGACGATGAAGACATGCCGAAACTTGATGAGTTTGGCGAGATGATTCCATACTACCGCAATGAGTTACATTTCAAGAAATCATCAGAAGTAGATGGAACTGTCATCCAAGAGGTCAAGAAAGGTAAAGATGGCGTTTCAGTCAAGCTGTACGACAAGCAACGTGCATTAATAGAGTTGCAGAAGTTGATAGGCGGCGAGAACGCCCTTAAACTTCAATTGATGCAATCTCAAATAGATAAGTTGCAAGAAAGCATGAAAGTTGATACGTCAGCAGAGGACAGGCTGAAAGGCTACTTTGAAAAGTTAGGAGCTGAAATAGATGGCTCTTAGCGATTTGTATACAGAGAAGCAAATAAACATTTATAAACGGACACGTCAAGAAGACTGGTTCATGCTCCTCAATCACGGCGCAGTTCGTGCTGGAAAGACTCAATTAGATAACGATTTGTTTTTGAATGAGTTGATTCGTGTTAAAGAGCTTGCAGCAGTAGAAGGCGTAGATGAGCCGATGTATATCCTAGGCGGTGTGTCATCTGGAACTATTCAATCCAACATTCTGCAAGAGTTAACAAACAAATACGGCATCGAATTCAAGTTTGATAAGCACAACAACTTTAAATTGTTTGGTGTGAAGGTCATTCAGACGTTTACAGGCACGATAGCCGGTTTAAAAAGCATTCGCGGGATGACAGCTTATGGAGCTTACATCAATGAAGCTTCGCTTGCTAACAAAGAAGTATTTGATGAAATCATCAAGCGCTGTTCGGGCGAGGGAGCAAGAATCATTTGCGATACTAACCCAGACCATCCAGAGCATTGGTTGAAGAAAGATTATATTGATAACCCATCCAAGAACATTCTTAGTTTTCACTTCACTTTGAAGGATAATACATTTCTAAGTGAACGCTATAAGCAAAACATTATCGAAACCACGCCATCCGGAGTATTTACGGAACGTGGCATTTTTGGTTTATGGACCATTGGCGAGGGTGCTATCTATTCGGACTTTGACGAGGACATCCATGTTGTTGATGAGGATGATGTGCCGTGGAAAGACATCACTAAGTATTACAGCGGCGTTGACTGGGGTTATGAACACTGGGGCGCTATCGTGGTGGTTGGTGAAACGGATGATGGCACGAAGTATTTAATCCGTGAGCATGCAGCGCAACACAAAGATATTGATTATTGGGTGGAGCGTGCAAAAGAAGTTGTTGCGGAGTTCGGTAACAAGATCCCGTTTTATTGCGATTCAGCAAGACCAGAACATGTTGATCGGTTTGTTGATGAAGGTTTCTATGCTTATAACGCAAATAAAGCCGTATTAAGCGGAATTGAAATGGTCGCTAAAGGTTACAAACAAAACAAGTTTTACGTTGTTAGACAACGAATAGAACGCTTCTTAGACGAAGTTTATCAGTATGTATGGAATAGCAAGACTGGTGAACCGGTGAAGCAACACGATGATGTACAAGATGCCGTGAGATATGCCGTTTACAGCAATGCTAAAGATAGCGGCGGTTGGTTGTATTAAGAGAGGTGATAAAGTGGATAGTAAGTATTTATTAAGCGAGAACCCGCAAGTAGTAGCAACAGCCTTGAACAAAGCTGTTATTGAGGATAGAACATCAAAAGCAAAAGATAAAGCACGTGTCGGGCAGCGGTATTATGATTACAAGCATGATATTCTATCGAACCGCATCTTTTATATTGATGATAACGATAGATTACAGGAAGATACCAACGCATCGAACGTGAAGATACCGCATGCTTTCTTTACTGAACAAGTTGATCAAAAGGTGCAATATCTATTATCTAATCCAGTTGAGTTAGAAGTAGATGATGAAGCGTTTAAGGAGCATCTGAAAGAATACTATGACGAAGATATGCAGCTGTTCTTACAAGAAGCATTAGAAGGTGCATCGATCAAAGGTCATGAATTCGCATATGCTAGGACAAATAACCAAGATAGATTATGCTTCCAAGTATCAGACAGCTTACAGACATTTGACGTTTACGATGATAACGGTGACCGAAAAGCTATTGTTCGTTACTATGACAAAGACATCACCAGAAACGGCAAAAACGTTACCGTAACACATGCTGAATTATGGGATGATGAAAAGGTTACATTCTATGTTAAAGACGAAAACAAGCGGTTTGTTTTGGACAACAAGCGTGAAATGAACCCAAGACCACATGTTGTTGCACAAACAAACGATGGGCAGTTGCTAGAACGTTCATATGGTACTTTGCCATTCTATCGATTAACCAACAACAAGAAAGAGTTAACGGATTTAGAACCTATTAAGCCATTGATTGATGATTATGATTTAATGGCGTGCTTCTTATCGAACAACTTACAAGACTTTGCAGAAGCTATTTACGTTGTAAAAGGTTTCCGCGGCGACGATTTAAGTAAGTTGCGCCAAAACATCAAAGCAAAGAAAACAGTTGGTGTTGGTGATAACGGTGGCGTGGATGTGAAGACGGTTGAGATACCCGTTGCAGCAAGACAAGCTAAGTTAGATATTGATAAAGATGCCATTTACAAGTTTGGAATGGGATTTGATAGCACGCAGATAGGCGATGGAAACATCACTAATGTAGTCATCAAGTCACGTTATGCATTGTTGGATATGAAAGCAAATAAAGCAGAAGTTCGGTTAAGGTCTATGCTCGCTTGGATGAATGAAATGATTGTCAGTGACATCAATAGACGGTTTAACAAAGCTTATAAAGCTAGCGATATCAAAGTAACCATCACAAGAGAAACGATGGTTAATGAAAATGACATAGTAGAACGTGCTAAGAATGAAGCTGATGCTAAGAAAGTCATCGTTGAATCAATTCTTTTGGTTGCTCCAAGATTAGATGATGAAAGTGTTCTTAAACTGATTTGTGAGCAGTTTGAATTGGATTGGGGAGAGGTCCAATTGATGATTGAAGAACAGGAATTTACTTCTGGTTTACAAGAGGAAACAGATCCAGTTGAAGTAGGTGCTATTGATGGAACAGTTGGACAAGTGGAATAAAGAATTAGATCTATTGAGTTCCAAATCGTATAAAGACATCGATGATAAACTTTTTAAGTTTTACAAGAAGTCTTTGAAGCAACTGAAATCAGAAACTAAAAACTATATCGAAAATTATGATAGTCTTTCTTTCTCGAAACGACTTGAAGTTGATAATCAAATCAAAGTTGCAAATCGAATTGATGAGATTCTTTGGGATTTAGAAGCTGAAAAGCAGCCTACCATGAAAGATTACATCAGAGGTGAAGCGAATCATGGTTATTACGGAACCTGGTACGCTCTTGAAGGTAATGAAAATGTTCAAGTAGATTTTGGAATGTTGAATGAGACTTATATCGAAAGATTGGTTGAAAAGAAGGTAGCTGGAAAAAGCCTTTCTAAACGACTCTATGAGCACAGAACGCAACTTGCAAATACTGTTACAAACGAATTGCTAAACGGCGCTGTTACAGGTAAAGGTTACGCTATAGTAGCTAAGAACATTGCAGAACAGACAGAAGCAAGTTATAAAAGAGCATTGCGTATTGCCAGGACAGAAGGCGGCCGTGTTCAGTCTACTACAAAGCAAAGATCATATAAGGAAGCTGAAGAAAAAGGTATCAAATTAGAAAAGAAATGGTTAGCAACCTTGGATAAGAAAACAAGACATGCGCATCAAGAACTCGATGGTCAAACAGTAGCTGTTGATGACAAATTTACTTTTAATGGGTACGAAGCGGAAGCTCCTCGTTTATTTGGTCGTGCATCGTTAGATATTAATTGCAGGTGTACGACAATAGCTGTCGTTAATGGAATGAGTCCGGAATTGCGAAAAGATAATGTGACTAAAGAAATTGTTGATTACAAGAACTATAATGATTGGTACGAAAGCAAAGATACACGGACAAACATCAAAAAGAAAGATTATAGTGATTATGTCAATGTATTAGGTAGAAAATATAAAACAACTGATTTTAGTAAGTTGCTTGGCAAAATGTCAGATGATGAGTATAAGAAATTAAGCATATTAGACGTAACGGATAATGAAATAGAATTCATTCCTAAGAAACAAGAGCTTACTCTTGAACAGGTTAAAAATAGAATCAAAGATATAGATGATAAGATGTGGGATCTAGAAGATGAAAATTATGGTTCTATGACTGAAGATGAGGCGTCTGATTTGTATGATGAATTGTACGAAGAATCGAAGCGATTAAAAGTGAAACAGAAAGAATTAGAACCTATTTTACCTTACAAAAAACTTGATGAAGAAGACTTGTTTCAGTATCAAACGAAATCTAATTCGTGGTATAATCAACTTGAAACTAAAGAAGTCGAAGCAATTCAACACTTTACAGATAGTGGTTACTCCACTATTAACAATTATATTCTTGAACCAGATAGCCCTATGTATAAGCATCCTAAAACTAGGGAAAATATTGAAAATAATATCAAAGACTTAGACTCTGCATTATCCAAATTTAGTTTAAAAGAAGATTTAGCCGCGTATAGGGGCGTTAGCACAAAAGAGTTGAGATACTTGAAAGAACACAATAGCTTCAAAGAGTTTAAATCAACTTCTTTCGATTTTGATGTTGCTAAAAACTTTTCAAATGAAAATTCATCAAAAGATACAAACATAGTCAAATTTAATCTTCCAAAAGGAACAAAAGGCGCTTTTATTGGAGATAACAGTAAAATATCTGGGGAAGCAGAATTCTTACTAGCAAGAAATACTAAGTATAGCTATGAAGAAATAGATGGTGAAAGAATTATAACAATATTGTTAGAGGGAGATGATTAACCATGAAAGATAAAGAATATTATTTAGGGTTAACTCCACCGTATTTAGATAAAGAAAGATGGATTCGAGAAGTAAATTTTGTTTTTGAAGTAAAGCAAGGTGGGGCAGAGTGGATTGAATATCTTGAAAGATTTTATAATTCTAAGCCTAGAACCATTCAAGAACGTTGGGAAAAAGAAGAAAAATTGTATAAATAACGATAGCACGTAACCAATAACAGGTTAGGTGCTATTTTTGTACCCAAAATCAGGAGGGATAGCATGGCAATGACACCGTTTGAAAAAGCAGTGGTTAAAGAGCTACAAGGCATCAAAAAAGAGCTGCATGAGATGAACAAGAAGAAGCCGGAGCAAGGGCAAGTGGACGGTACAGGCATCCATATTGATAGTGGTGCGCTATCTAATGCAATTTCAAACAGAATTTCAAACAATCTTAGATAGGAGTTGCTGCTATTGAAACGATTCATAGTTAAGTTGATTAACAGGTTGCTTCTAAAAATATATAAGGTTAGATAAACAGGTCATTAGCAAATGCTAGAGGCTTTTTATATTGGAATGATAGAGGTTTTGGCTTTATCACGAGTGTACGGTTGGGGGTTCCGTTCATTTACATTTCGTTATTGCATGACGTTATATGCAAACCACACATGATGCAACCATGTCAAACAGCGTAGTGGCGAAAGGGGTAAACATGACGTTTAAAGAGTATCTACTTTCAATTGGACTATCAGAGGAACAAGCAAATAAAACGGTGGAAGGTATGCCGGCAAATAAGTTTCACCTTGCATCCGAAGAAAATCTTGATTCGAGATATACCAAACTGAAAGAACAGAAAGAACAGCTAGAAAGTGATTTGAATAGCGCCAACGAACTTGTAACAGGCTTGCAGAAGTCAAACAAAGACGTTGAAGGCTTGCAAACGAAGATTAGTGAGTATCAATCGAAAGTTGAAACGCTTGAAACGGAACGTGCAGCAGAACAAAAAACATATGCGTTGAAAGAAGCGTTGACTAAAGAAGGCGTATCAGACGTTGATTACATGCTGTTTAAACTTGGGGATGTTGAAGTAGATAAAGACGGAAACTTGAAAGGATTAGACAACCGAATCAAGGAGCTGAAAGAATCTAATCCAACGTTTTTTGGTGCAGATAGCAAGAAAGATGACCAACCTGGAGCAGCAGGCTATAAGCCTATTGATAACAAGCTTGATAATGGCAAACAAAGCGTTTCATATTCACACGCAGAACTAGAAAATCTATCAGCAAAAGAAATTACAGAAAACTGGGATGCCGTAGCGGCAGCTTTAGAAAATGGAGGAAATGAATAATGACAGTAAAAAACTTTATTCCAACAATCTGGTCAACTAGATTGATGGCAAACTTAGACAAAGACTTGGTATTTTTAAATATGGTAAACCGTGACTACGAAGGTGAAATTTCAGCGTTCGGTGATACGGTTAAAATCAACCAAATGGGCGATGTGACCATCAAAGAATATACTGGTGCAGATATTGCGGATCCAGAAGATTTGAATTCAGAACAACAAACGTTAACGATTGACCAAGCGCATTACTTTAACTTCCGTGTAAAAGACGTGGACAAAGCACAAGCCAACGTAACGCTTATGGACAAAGGAATGGCACGCGCTTCTTATGCTTCCGCTGATAAAATTGATATGGATATTGCTAAATTAATTACATCAGCAGACGTTACGCAAAAAGTAGGTACGGTTGCAGCGCCAATTGAAATTACAGCTTTAAATGCTTATGACTACCTTGTAGATTTAGGCACTCAATTGACTACTTACAACGTATCCAAAGTGGACCGTAAAATTGTGTTGCCGCCATGGTACTTCGGTTTGTTATCTAAAGATGCACGTTTCACTAAAGACTTGAACATTTTACGTAACGGTGTAGTAGAAAATTCAACAGTTGGTGGTTTCCAATTGCTAGAATCAAATAACGTTCATCAAGATACAACTGGAGCTGACGCTGTATTCCAAGTAATGGCTGGGACAACACAAGGTATTTCTTTTGCTAACCAAGTATTAGAAACAGAAGCATACCGTCCAGAAAAGAACTTTGCTGATGCAGTAAAAGGTTTAGTAACTTACGGGCGTAAGATTGTTGAACCAAAAGCTTTAGTACAATTCAACATCAAACAAGCACCAAAAGTTTAATTGGAGGTCGTGAAGCATGGCTAAAATGAAAGTATGCAAATCATTCACGGATAACTTTAACGGTCACTACTATGTGGCCGGAGAAGCTTATCCTGGTAAATATGGTTCAGCAGCTAAAGAACGGTTAGATGAATTAAAGAAAAATAAATATATTGAAGAAGAAGTGGATAATTCTAAAGAGTTAGAAGCTGAAAATGCTGAATTGAAAGCTGAAATTGAGAAATTAAAAGCTGAATTAGAAGCTAAAAAAGAAACAAAACCAGCTAAAGAAAAGAAATAACCAAGAAAGAGGGATAATCATTCCCTCTTTTTCTTTTGAATTGAGGTGAAAGCATGATTATTTCTATTGCTGATGCAAAAGAAGTTGATCCTAACATTGCACAAGATGATTTAGATGCGTTTGAGAGCAGCGTAAGGGAGTTAACTAATAACAACTTTCAAAATACACGCATTCGCTTTAAAGAAGTTGAGTTTGTTGAGAAAAATATCATTCTAGTAAATGAGCAGATTATCGGTTTGAGAATAGGCGACACAATAGAAGTCAATTATTCGCACTATAACGATGGTTTGTTTGTTGTTGAGGAAATACAAGGTAAGCAGATTACAGTTGAAGGAGCGCCTTTTTATTTGGCAGATTCGGGTAAATCTATGGTCACTAAAGTAGAGTATCCAGCTGACATCAAACGTGGAATCAAGAAACTGATTCAATACGATAAAAAAATGACTAGCAAAGTCGGGATTAAGTCCGAAACGATCAGCAGAATGAGTATCACTTATTACGATGTCAATGCAGCGGACAATACAGAAGGATATCCATCAAGTTTGTTATCGTTTTTGAAGAAGTACGAAAAGATGAGGTGGTAGCATGAATCGCTTCACTATCGAGCATAAAATGCAGATTGATGATGGTATAGGTGGTTTTATCGATGCTTGGAAGGAATTTGAGACGGTCCAAGGATATATTGATTTAGTTACCGGAACAAATTTAAACACTATCCAGAACGCATTTATCGAACAATCAACACATATACTGATTATTCCCGAGTTCACACAAGGAGTAACAGATGACATGCGAGTTGTTGACGAGAAAAAGAGATACTACTCAATCACATACACTGATGAACCGATGGGAATAGGTCATCACAATGAAGTCTATTGCAAGTTTGGCGGTGTTATTGATGGCTAAAGGCTTCAAGTTTGAAGACAACTCGAAGAAAGTTAAGCAGCAGATGAGCCAAGCAAACGAAGCAGGAATGGAAGCTGCATTGCTATTGATTGAAGCACAGGCTAAAGCACTGGCGGCAGTCGATAGTGGGGAAATGAGAGACAAAATAGATCATCGCGTTACTAATAGAGGTAATGATACCGTTGGCCAAGTTGGTTCGCCTAACGAACAAGCCATATATAACGAATTTGGTACTGGAGAATTCGCTGAAAACGGCGCGGGGAGAAAAGGTGGATGGAATTATCAAACGCCAGATGGAAAATGGCACCATACTATAGGGATGCATCCGCAACCTTTCTTGCGTCCAGCGTTTAGACAAAATAAGAAAAAAATTCAGGATATCATTGGAAAAGAGTATGGAGCAACCTTCAAAGGGAAGTGATTAATTGATTAAATTTTTAAAAGAGTTAACAGCTCAATTTAGAGAAGTTTCCCCTGAAGCATTTCATGAGAAAAATAGAAAAGAGATAGTGCTTTACCCGTATTTGACTTTTGATTTTGACAGCGAAGCTTTAGAGCAAAACATAGAAGGTTTTTATATAGATGTGGATATATTCGATAATAATTCGAGCTATGAAGACATCTTTCAAATGGAAGAATCGCTAAAAGCGCACTTTAAAAACAATAGAAAGCTAACGGATGATTTATTTATCCGCTTTAATTTCTTGAGGTCCACTAAAGTGTCAACGGGAGACGACAAAATAAAAAGACGAAACTTGCAATTTTATTGCAAAGTCGATTGGAGGAACAAATAATGGCATTGAAAAAAACGGGTTACAGTAATTCAACGGCTAAAAACTATTTAATTAATGCAGCAACAATTTATACAGGTGTTAAATATGAAGCAGAAGCAGGATTTATAGGCACTTTACACGGAGCTACTTCTGGCGGTGTGACACTAACCATTGAACAAACATACCGAGACATTGAAATTGACGGAACTTCTCACATGAAAGTAAAAGGGAATAAAGTACTTGAATCAGCAAATGCTACGGTAACTGCAAACATGAAAGAGATTACGGCTGAAAATATCCGTAAATCATTAAACGGAACTATACGTGTTGCAACCGCGGAGGAAGCTCCTGAAGGTTACCAAGTCATCGAAACTAAACGTTATCTAGAAGATATCGATTATGTAGAAAATATGGCTGTAGTTGGCACGTTAAGTGGGACAAACAAACCAGTTATTGCAATTTTAGACAATGCCATTTCTACAGGTGGTCTTGAACTAGGTACAGAAGATAATAATGAGGCAGTGGTGGAACAAACTTATGAAGCACATGCAACTGTTGAACAACTGGATTCGGATCAATATCCATGGAGAATCTTATTCCCAACGGTAGATGGAGTAGAGGAAACTACTGGAACCCAATCTACATCGGTTGAGCAAACAGCTGAGTTAACAGAATAACATTAGGAGGAAATAACACATGACATTAGAGATGCGCGAGTTGAAGGGTGATGATTTATTCACTCTTCTTTCAATTGTAGGAAAATTAGACATTAAAGAGGATTTCATCGCTTTATTTGAGCAAAACACTGCATCAGCAGAAAAGGTTGTTCCAATGGACCACCAAAATAAAAAGCCAACTAAAGCAGAGTTGGGCAAACAAGAAGAAACACGTATCAAGGAAGAAAAAGAAGCTGAAAAACGTGGTATGGAGGCCATGGCTGGTTTGTTGCAAAAAGTATTGATGAATGCTGGTAAGTTAAAAAAAGACATTAACTCACTATTGTCTGACCTAACAAACACAAATTTAAAAGAAATCGAATCGTTAGGACTTAAAGAATATACTGGATTAATCATTGCATTATTCAAGAAACCAGAATTAGCCGATTTTTTCTCATCTATCGCATCATTACTTCAATAAATGGTGATAGCGATGGAGAATTTCATTTAAAAGACACATTGTTTAAACGATATGCAAATCCGTTAGACCTCATGAGTACTTATTCATTAGAAGGTTTAGCGGATTTTATTTTGCAGTTGTATGACAAAGACAGTGAAGATGAAATTTGGCAAACGTGGCTACACAAAGAACAAACAGATAATTTCAAAGATTTTAAAAAGAAATATCTGAAAAAACTGCATAAGCCAAAAAACAAAGTAATGAGTATAGAAGAAGAACAAAAGGCTATTTCAAATGCAGTCAGATTTATCAAGCCTGTTAACAAAGGCGGTGAGAATTAAAATATGGGTGAAATATTTAAGTTGTTCGGTACGATCGGACTAAACAACGATGAAGCGAACCAAGGAATTGATGAGACTACAGGCAAAGCTCAAAAATCGAGTGGTAAAATCGCGGGTTTTTTCAAAAAAGCAGCAGTTGCTATAGGAACGGTTTTTGCGGCAAAAAAGCTTATTGACTTTGGGAAGATGACAGTCGAAGCAGCCGCAAGTGCCCAAGCTATCGCAGCTCAATTTGAACAAGTATTCGGAAATTCACAAGGAACTGCTCAAAAAATTATAAATGGTATGGCCAAAGAATTCGGGATGTTGCCAAACCGAATCAAGCCATCATTTACAAGTACTGTTTCTATGTTTAAAGGATTAGGTCTATCAACAGAAGAAGCTATGAAACAAGCTACTAATGCGGTAACTATGGCTAGTGATGCAGCTGCTTTCTATGATATGAGTTATGAGAATGCGAATGGCGCTTTGAATTCCTTCATTAAAGGGAATTATGAAGGTGGGGAGTCGATCGGACTCTTTGCAAATGAAACGCAAATGGCCGCATGGGCAGCAAAAACTTTAGGTGTTGACTGGAAAAACTTAGGTGAGGCAGAGAAGCAAATTGCACGACTTCAATTTGCTAAAGCGATGCAAGAATCTGCTGGAGCTACTGGTCAAGCATCTAGAGAATCAGATTCTTACGAAAACCAATTAGGTAACTTAAAGCAAGCATGGCAAGACTTTGCTGCTATTGTTGGTACGCCTATATTAGGTGTAGTCGTACAAGGCTTGAAAGTGGCAAGTGGATGGCTGCAAACTGCTGGAGTCAAAGTGCAGGAGTTGCAAACTTGGTTTGGTGGTTTATGGCAACAATTCCAACAGTCTGAAGCATGGCAAGTATTATCTGGTTACATTCAGCTCGTAGTGGACAAAGTAAATCAATTTAAGTCTGAATTTGGTTCTCTAAAAAGTGAGCTCATGAATAGTGCTATTTGGCTAACTTTACAAGGTTATCTACAGGCTTTAGTCAGTTTCTGGACTAGCTTATTTAGTGGCCAAGGAAATCTAGGCGCTACTTTCGTTAGAATTTTTGGCATGATCCGCGAGATAGCTGTTCCGATCCTTCAAGATGCGATTAATTTTATAAAGAGCATCATTACTCAGGTCACTCAATTCTGGCAAAAAAATGGTGATCAAATTTCTCAAGCGGTAAAGAATTGTTTTAGCTTAATAGCTAGCATAATTCGGTTTTTTATGCCATTAATTCAAAACGTTATTTCTACAGTTTGGGGAAACATAAAAGGCATTTTCCAAGGTGCGCTAGATATGATTCTGGGTCTGATTAGGATTTTCACTGGCATTTTTACAGGTGACTGGAAAATGTTATGGTCTGGTGTCAAACAAACTTTATCTGGAGCTTTAAATTTTGCTTGGAACTTAATTAACTTGATTATGTTTAAAAATATGCTTTCAGGAATAAAAGGGTTTGTTACAAATGGGATCTCAAGTATAAAAACATTTTTCACTGGAATCGTAAATAATGCGAAGTCTGGATTAAATACATTCCAAGGAACCTGGAATATAGCAAAAAATGCCGTTCTGAAAATTATAAATCTTCTTAAAAGTTCTGGAGTTAGTGCATTTAGAGGGTTTATTTCCACAGTCACTAAATTATTTAGTTCTGTTAAAAATATCATGACGAATCCATTTCAGACTGCTTGGAATGTGATCAAAGGTATTGTATCTAAAATGAAAAGTGCCTTTAATTTTTCTTGGAAATTGCCTAAATTGAAGCTACCGCATTTTGATATAAGTGGGAAATTCAGTTTAAATCCTCCTAGTGTTCCAAAATTTGGTATTGACTGGTACGCTGACGGAGGAATCATGACTAAAGCTATGGCGTTCGGTATGAACGGCAATAATATGATGGTTGGTGGAGAAGCTGGAAGAGAAGCAATACTTCCATTAAACCGTGAAACTTTAGGCGGAATCGGTCAAGGAATTTCAGACACAATGAATTTAAGCAACAGTTATATCTCTTCTCAATTGGATAGAATGATTGATTTGTTAACAAAGATGATAAATAAGGAAATAAAACTAGTTGCTAACGATGGAACCATATTAGCTTATTACGGACCTTTAATGTCTGACTTTGTTAATCAATTTGGAGGAAATCAAATAAGAAACAAAGATAGGGGGCTTGCGTAATGCCTGTTTTAGGAATTGAATTTAACGGCTGCCATTCATGGAAAGATAAACATTTAACAATGGCACTCGGAAAAAATGTAGGTAGGCCGTCAAAAATAAAGAGAAAAAGACGGCCGCCTTTTTCTAATAAAGAGTATGATTTCAGTCTTTTATATGGATCACAAGAGTATGAAAATAGACCTCTAAAATATCCTTTTAATTTGATAGGAAGAACAAAGGAGGAAATGAATGTTGAATCTATGGCGATACAAAATTGGTTAATGGGAGCAGTAGGTAAACAACCTTTGAGAGATGACTCTTTTCCTGGTTATCATTTTTTAGCAGAAGTAGAAGATGAAACAAGTTTTGATGAAAATTGGTCTGATGGAATTCTTATGGTAACCTTTGATGCTTATCCTTTCTTAATTGCTGATGATTATGAAGGGAATGATGATTGGGATAGTTTTAATTTTCTATTGGATTTTTATCAATCAGTAGATTTTGAAATAAGTGGGTCTAAAACGATCACTTTGTATAATCCGGGAATAACTCAATCAGTTCCTAAATTTATATCTGACAGTATATTTTCAATACAAAAGGATGATGAAGTAATATCTATTCTTGAAGGAACAACAGAAAATAATGATTTTGTATTGGATCCGGGAGAGAATGAATTAACAATAAACGGAAACGGCAATTTATCAATTCGCTTTTATAAGGAGTTGATTTAATAATGTATTCAGTAAGGATTTATGATGGTCCTGAAGATGGAAAAGGTACGCTTATTCATAGTCATCGACTTAATTCATTGAAGTTAGAAAAAGGGGTAATTAAAAAAGCTATTAACGAAATAGATTCGTTTGATATGTCATTTTATCAAAACAATCCAGCTTTCAACAAAACAGATCCATTTAAAACGCTTGTAAAAGTATTCAATCATAAAAGAAAAAAGTATGTTTTTGAAGGCCGGGTATTGAGTCCAAATGATAGCATGGATTCTACTGGAGTTTTAAGTTCGTACATTTGTGAAGGTGAACTAGGTTATTTGCACGATGCGCAACAGCGACATCTAGAATTTAGAGGAAGAGTTCGCGAAGCGTTGGAAACAATAATAACTTACTTTAATTCACAAGTTGAGGAATACAAGCAATTCACAGTAGGGAAAGTAGAGGTTGAAGATCCTAATGATTATTTATACTTTTATCTTTCAGCCGAAAAAGATGCTTTTGACTCTATTAAAGAAAAGTTAATAGACAAATTAGGTGGCGAACTTCAAATACGTAAAGAAAATGGAGTTCGCTATTTAGATTATTTAAAGGAAATAGGAGAAGAAAAAGAATCCAAAATAGAACTATCTGAAAACTTAATTAGTATGAGTCGTAGTGCAGATCCTAGTGACATTGTGACTCGCCTTACTCCGCTTGGGTCACGCATTGAATCAGAAGATAATGCTGCTACTGACGCCTCAGAAGCTAGATTGACTATCGAATCAGTTAATGATGGATTGCCTTATATTGATAGGGAAGATTTAATTGCTGTGTTTGGAATACAAGGTGGAAGTCAAACATGGGATGGCGTTAACGATCGAACAATTCTTAAGCGTAATGGTCGGAATTGGATAGACAATCAAAGGGTTTCACTCTACCAGTACAAGGTAGAAGCTCTAGATTTGGCAAAGATAGGCCTAGCAATAGATGAGTTCGAATTAGGTAATACCCATCATGCTATTAATCCTGTAATGGGGATAAATGAAAAATTAAGGATTGTTGGAACTTCTACGAATATTAACGAACCTGAAAGTTCAGATATTACCATAGGGGACAAATTTAAAACTCTATTTGATTATCAAGCAGATATGAGAAAGAGAGAGCAAGTAGTTGCAGAGCTAGAAAATACAATTAGTTATCAAGGTAGAACTTTGGGAACTGTTAAAAATGAACTTAAAGAAGTTGTGAATAATTACAATTTAGTCAGTGAAGAAATTATTGAGTTAACAAACAATTTCAATAGTGCTGATGTTCCAGGGATGCAACAAGCTCTCAGAGATATTCAACAAGCCCAAATCGATTTAGGAGAAGCAATTGGAGCAATTCCCGTATATATTCCAGCTAGCAGTACAAAAGATGGCCTTCTCACGTCTGTTTTATATATGAAGTTGATTTCCATTCAAAACGCAACACAGTCTATTGACGGGTTAATGACAGCAACTGATAAAGTAGCTTTAGATGGAATAATTGAAGATGTCGGAGACAAAGCAACTTTAAAAACAATAGATAAGTCAAATATCGTATCAGCCATAAATGAGTTAAGTGACAGGTTAGACAGATTAGAAATTTAATTAGAGGTGATAATGAATGTCAGTGGATCCTAATATAAAACAAAAAGCAAGTTACATTAGAACTAAACAAAAAGGTTCGGAAGTACGTGAGTCACTCGCAGCTGGGTTAGAATCGATGAGTGAAGATGTAGTAGAAACAGTCGATAGACAAGATTATGTAGAACAGCAATTCCAAGTAGTTCTAGATGAAACCACAGGAAAAGATGTTATCAGTGCTCCAGAATTATTAGCAGCAAGAATAGGAGTAGATGGGACTGTTTATCCTAACGCTAAAGCGAGAATAGATGCTGAACAGAATGAAACTAACCGACAGTTGGCACAAAATACATCTGCTATTCAAGGGGAGACATCTGCTACTACCAGTAAGCCTATTTCTCAATCACTTTGGAAAGAGTTTGAGGATCGAGGAATAAATGTCAAATGGTTTGGTGCTGTTGGGGACGGAATAACAGACGACACAGAAGCTATTCAATTTGTTTTAGACAATTATTCTTTAGTTTTGTTGCCAGAAGGAACTTATCTAGCTACACACCTAAGAATAAATAAAAATAATGTTTTACTGTCTAGAAATAAAGTGACAACCTTTATAAAATCAATGAAAAGTGCTGATTTATTTTTTATTGAAATTGATATTTCAGCAAGTGCATCGGCATTGTCTAACATTACAGTGATTAGTGATTATGACGTCAATAATACACAAAACGGAATAGGTTTATTAAATGCAGGTTCCACAAATGTACAAGATACCAATATACAGCTAATGAACGTGGAAGTCCTAGGTTTCAGAGATAATTTGACTATTGAATCCAGACACAGAGGCATCTTGGCGCATAACGTTCGCTGTGGCTCGGCAGCTAAAAAAAACTTTAATCTACAAGGCACAGATAACGAATTTATCGCCTGTGTTGGATCAATGTCACAAGAGGATGGCTTTTATATTACAGGTTCAAATAACCGCTTCACGTCCTGTAAAGGATTCGTTTCCGGCAGAGGGCTAAAAACGGGTGCTGGATTTAATGTTAGAAGCTCTTTCAACACATTTTCGGGCTGTGAAAGTCAAGAAAACAGACTATGTAATTTGTATTTGTTCAACGCTACAAACAATATAATAAATAGTTTCACTTTAGACGGGGCAGGCGCTCATGCAGGAAGCGACTTCCCTAATTTAGAATACGCTGATGAACAATTCGGAAACGAAATCGTACCTATCTGTTCGCTGCGGTTGCACAATGCTAAAAACAATCAAATCAATGTATCTATCATTAACGGAAGAACTGTTGGCGGAGAGCAGTGGAAAGCAAAAGCTGGAATTTTCTCGCTTTATCCGAAACTTGATACAGGGAATATCATTACAGTCAATCTTCGTGATGAAACTACAGACGATTCTTTTGAATACCGGTATCCGACAAGTCTTTTTTATGCTGTAATGAATCGGATATTATTTAACTCTCTTGATGAAACGGAAAGATATAGTAATAGAACAAATTTTTTCAACACTGTACCGTATCAAACTTTTGGTAGCGTTGCTGCTAAAGCACGAAAATTAACGCTAACAGTTAATGATTCTAACACGAGTGAAGTCATTTATACTTTTCCATTGAAGAACAATATACAGTGGTTTGTCTATGGACAGCAAAGTATGAATGATTTTAATAAAGGAAAAGTTGAACTTATAGCCGATGTGCGATTAAGTTATTTAGACACTTCAGATAATGTTCAATATAAAAACACTGGATGGTACTATCCGACTGAAGGTTCATTCGAAGTTGATATTAAGTCTTTAAAAGCAACAGTCACCAACCTTAAATCCGTTAGGTATGTTGAATTTAGAATTAGAGCCTTTGCTAAAACGGTAGGAACAGGCAGTGATTATAAAGTTGAATTATACAACCCATGCTTTTTCGAAGTATTGGAATAAAAGGAGAATGATAAACAATGATGGTTAGAAATGTAGGCAAAACAATCAAAATAAAAAAAACAATAGTGACTGAGGAAACTGTACTGAAGGAAAAAATAGTATTAATCAATATTGTTCCGGAGCAAAAAAATATCAGTGTTACCGTTGATTCTTTTAACGAATCCAACGAGTTGATTCAAGAAAAAAACATTAATATCTCCAACGAAAACTACGATTTTTTGTTCTCAGCCAATGAAATTTTTGATGAGGGTAAACAAGAAGGAAGTTACAGAGAACAAGACTTGTGGAAAGTCATGGACAGTTTAGAAACGCGTTGAACCAAACTGTGCGTTAACTAAAATAACTCTTCTCCTTTATTTTTTGCTATAATAAAAAATAAAGGAGTTATCATATGGGAGCGTATAGTGAAGGCAAAGAGATTCTTAAAGATATCATCCAATTATCTAAAGGTATCAGTGATATGGAGCTGAAAAGTAAAATTTACGAGCTTCAAAACCAATTCTATGAATTGAACGATGAAAACAGAGAGTTACGAGACAGGTTACATCAGTTCGAAAATACCCAAATTATCGGGAACGATCTTGAATATCATAACGGAGTTTATACAAAGGGGAACGATGTTTATTGCGCAGTATGTTGGGATAAGGACACGAAGTTGGTCAGAGCTAGAAAAGTGGAAAAGAATGCAAGTAACGGGACAACGGATTTTGCTTGTGACGTATGTAAAAACTGGAGATTTTCTGATATACCATTTCAAGAAGACTACAGTGGAATAACTAAATAAAAAATTAAACTAAAGGTAGTCGAGAAATCGGCTGCCTTTTTATATTGAGAAAAGGAGAGTGAAAAATTGGAGTGGTTAAAATACATTACCGAGACAGCTACGATTATTTCAGGAATTATCATAATCGGTAGCGCGCTGATTTGGATTTATAAAAAGTTGGTGTCTGATCCTGATAAAAAAATAGCAGAGATTATTCAAAAAGAGAATTCAGAAGCGTTAAAACAAACGGTAGAACCTTTGACTAAATCAATAGAACTTTTGAATAGCAACTTAGCCGAAAGCGCTAGAGATAGGTTGCAACTGAACGAAAAAATGAACAAACACAACACTTTTTTATATAACCACGAGACCAGGATTTCTGTATTGGAAGACTGGAAAAAGGAGAGAAAACAACATGAAAATTAACTGGAAAATCAGATTCAAGAACCCTCAATTTATTGCACAATTGATTGTGGCCATCTTTATCCCAATATTGACATACGCAGGTATCACGGCTCAAGACATCACGTCTTGGGTTATTTTGTTGGACATATTGATAGATGCTATATCTAATCCTTACGTTTTATTGATGGTAGCCGTATCAGTTTACAACGCGGTAGTTGACCCAACCACTACTGGTTTATCAGACAGCCAACAGGCTTTAAATTATAGTGCACCTAAAAAAGGAGGAAAATAATTATGACAGTAGTAGCATTAGAAATTTTATTGAATCGATCAGAAAAAAATATGGGTTCCGGAATGGATCCCGTAGTTAAAGAATCAGCGTTGGAAGTAATAAAGCGAGCTTACAAAGAAGGTATTTATGTACAATTATCATCGGGTTTCCGTTCTTTCGCGGATCAAAATGCCTTATACGCTCAGGGCCGTACTAAACCCGGTAACATCGTAACAAATGCTAAAGGTGGCTACTCAAATCATAACTTCGGGTTGGCTGTTGACTACTTCTTAGTATCTGATGATGGCAAAACAGCATTGTGGACTGTAAACAACAAATGGAGACGTGTGGCAGCAATTGGTAAAGAGTTAGGCTTCTCTTGGGGCGGAGATTGGTCATCATTCCGTGATTACCCGCATTTAGAAATGACTGGAGGTCTCTCTACTGCTCAATTAAGAGCTGGTAGCCGACCTCGATTAGTTTCTAAAGTCTCAAATACAGTTAGTGGCGGAACTAGCAAGCCTGTTCCATCAGCAACTACAAGCGAGTCTATTGTTGATTATCTTAATTCTAAAAAAGTAGACAGCTCATTTGCCAACCGAAAGAAAATTGCTACAGCTCATGGAATTAAAAGTTATACCGGGACGGCTGCACAGAACACTCAACTTTTAGAACTGGTTAAGAAAAATGGTGTTGAGCCTAAAAAAGTTGAATCTAAACCAGCAGCATCATCTTATAAAGGAGATTCTATTGTTGATTATCTAAACTCAATCAAAGTAGAATCATCTTTCAACAATCGTAAAAAACTAGCGTCCCAATATGGCATTAAAAATTATAGTGGGACAGCAAGTCAGAATAAAGCTTTGTTGAACGCGATGCAGAAGTCTGGAACAACTACTTCAAAACCTAAATCAAACTATACTGGTAGCTCTCTAGTGGATTATTTGAAGTCAATCAACGTTGATTCTAGTTTTGCAAACCGGAAAAAGCTAGCGTCACAATACGGTATCAAAAATTACTCTGGAACAGCTGCACAGAATAGCCAGTTGTTAAGTAAAATGAGATAAGACATAATATAAGCCTCTACCATAATCGGTAGGGGCTTTTTTTATATAACTCAATTAGAATCCTTATGGTAGAATAAAAAATAAAAAGGTGATTCTAGTTGAAAGAAGTAATAAAACAGTTTTTTGAGGATTTTGATACGATTAACATTATAATCGGTGCAATTTTTGGTGGAATAGTTACATATATTACTACTGCTATAAAAGATAGAAGAGATAGAAGGGTAGAATACGAAAAAACTATTGGTTCTAAAATTGCTGATTCTTTGTATACCATAAGAGAGATAACGCAACAAGCAAATGTACAAGAAATCTATGATCTAGAGGATGAGAATGGCATCAAAGGAGATGTGAGTTTATCAGGACATAAAATATATCCTGCTATTCTAAATGATGGAGAGAGTATTCTAGATTTTTTCACTATAATTAATGAATCTAGAATTAAACATGAAATCTACTTAAGTTATAAGTTGTCTGCATATTTGCTCTATATGACAAATTATGTGATAGAACTTAGTAAATTTATCGGTCAATTTGATTCAGTAGATTACAAATTATTAGGTGTTTTTATAATGCCAGATATTAGAATGTGGCAAAGAGATATTGATAAAAAAATAGTGAAGGAAATAAATAAAAATAATTTAAAGTTAGTGAGCAAGACTGGTTTTGTGTGGGAAAATAGTAAAAAGAGAATTAATGATAAGTATTGGAACAAAAGCAAATTAAAAGAACTTATAGAATCGGATTTGTCTACCTTTGATGAGGTAGCGGAATATTGTTTAACAAAAGCATAATAAAATTTGGAAAACAGAAAAATACCTAGCAAATTAAAGTTTAAAATGTCTTTATTAATTATATTTCTGTTATTTTAAATATCAGATTCTAATGATTCCATTTTGATTCCGTTTTTCTTTAAAAAGGCTTAAAATAACGAAAAACAAACGCAATAAAAAAAGTATAAGGTTGATATAACAATATTTAATAAATAATAACAACATTCTATAATTGAGTGGGAATAATGAACAAAAGACCGACTAACCTTTATTTAAAAGGCTTTTTCGGTCTTTTTATTTTACTCTGAATCTGGTTTGTTCCTATCATTTATTTAATTATTACCTCTCACAATCTATTTAAGAAATTAAAGGCACTTAGATGGCTTTTATAAAAAACGAAATTTGTGTAAAGGATATAGATGTATCTAAGAGATCTTAAACCCGTATTAAACGGTTAAGTATAATTATGATAATACTTTATGATAATATCGCTTAAACTAATAAAAGTTTTACATTAATGTTAGAATAATTATATAATGAAGCATTTTTTTCTAATCTCGATAATAAGGAGAGATGATCAATGTTAAAATATATAACCGCTAGCGGAATTGCTCTCAGTGTCCTGTTTGTCTTATCGGAAATAGGTGTCAACGTATTTGAGAATATGATAAAGACTAAGAGAGAAGCAGGAGTTCCAATAAAAATTCAAATAATGAATGCATTAAAAAACAGACAAGGATAAAAATGCTTGTCTGTTTTTTAGTGCATTCACTTGTTTATTAAACCCCGCTAAAGATAATTTTTCGTGGACTTGATCCATATTGAGCTTTTCCTTATGTTCCATCTCATATCTTAAGGTTACAAAGCTTTTTAACGTAGTTTAGGCAGAATTCGCCCATCCTCCATAGGTGGGTGATGAATGCCTATCGGTATGATGATTGCCGTTGGCAACTCTCATACGGATAGTATAAAGTTGAGTGTCTCCTTATTTGTCCTGTGTTATAATTAGGCTATATAAGAAATGAGCGGATAAAAGATGGTGTCTCATGAGTAAAAATCTCTAATGAAGAATATTCAAAAAGATTCGCTAAAGTTTGATTTTAGCGAATCTTTTTTGAATTGAAAGTAGTTTATTAACCAAACCAAATAGCTCTTTCCCTATCAGAACTTTCCTTCGAATCAGAGGCATGAACAGTATTTTCAGACATACTTAGTCCATAAAGAGCACGAATCGTATTATCTGGTGAATTTTCTGGATCAGTTGTTCCATTCAATGATCGTACTCGACTGATGGCATTTTCACCTTCTAAGACTAAGGCAACTAATGGACTTCTGGTAAGGTAAGCAACCAAACGATTAAAAAACGGTTTTCCAGTATGTTCTGCATAATGCTTTTCTGCTAAATTTGTAGAGGCTTTTATTAATTTCATATCCACAACTTTTAAACCGTTTCTCTCATATTCGACTAAAATACTCCCAATTAGATTTCGTTCTACTGCATCTGGTTTGAGCAATACAAGCGTTTTTTCTGACATTTCTGAACATCCTCCTTAGAAGTGTAGTTACTAAGAGTTTAACACGTTCTGAATTTTTTAGTTAGAAAGAGATTGAATTGCAATAAGTATTGCAGATACATAAATATAGAGAGAACGGGTTTATGAATTTACGGAAACTCTTTTTAAGGTTTTTCGATGCAAACTTATGCAGTCGTTGATCCAGATCAATACGGAATAATTTAAAATAAGATAAAATGGATTTCTACATCAACAGCGGAGAGTTGTGTTCTACCTGTTGCAAGAAGGAGGAAAAGCAGTATGGAAGTAATGGAAGAGTACATAAGAATTCTGAAGGCACAAAATTATTTAGCATTAGCAACATCGGTCGAAGGAACGCCTAATGTGAGGATCGTCAATTATTATCCTGATCCATTGCAACAAAATATTCTTTACATTCGAACGAATAAAAACAAATCAAAAGTAAAAGAATTTCAGCTAAATCCATGTATATCTTTTACTACTATTATTAAAGACCGTTATGAATACATACGTGTTCACAATGCTCGTGTGGTAAAATGTGAGGATTACCAAGAAAAAGGAATTAAGTCTGCTTTTTTAGAAAAGGATCCAAAATTTATAGAAAAAATGGGTAAAGAAAATAGCCCTTATCTTTACGCTATTATTTTTGAACATGCATTTCTAACGTTGAATCCTGTGGATCCAGCTTTAAAAATACAATTCTAAAAATAAAAAAACTACTCTGGAAAACCTTTCTCGATCTATACCGGATTCTCTAGAGTAGTATGTTGGTTTTCTTTAGAAGATTCTTTCTGTTGGTAAAGAGGAAATGGATATGCATTAATTAACATTCAATAATTTGATTTTTCCATAAGCAATTTCTTCGATGATTTTTTCTTTTTCTAGATGAGCTAGTTCTCGACTTAATGATTCAGAGGTAGTTCCTAAATAAGAAGCCAAATCTTTTTTAGCCATCTTTAGTTCGACGATAGGTTCTCTTTCTTCAGAATCGACTAGACTAATCAAAAAGTGCAACAGCCTATCTTTTACAGTTTCAGTAGTAGCCCAAGCTGTCTGTTGCTCAGAAGAACCTAATCGTTCAGCGATCGTAGCCAGCATATCAACAGCAGTAGCCGGGTATTGCATAAGCAGCTGGCGAAAATCAGCATGTTTGATGGCGCAAATATTGCAATCTGTTAATGCTTCCGTAAAAGCCTCGTAAAAACCCTTCTTAAATAAAGCCAATTCCCCGGTAAACTCTCCTTCTGATACAATTCGTATCAACTGTTCTTTTCCCGATTCTGACAATCGGTATACACGTATTTTCCCACTGCTTAATACATAAAGCGAGTCAGCAGATTCTCCTGGCCGATAAATAATCTCCCCCTTCGAGTAATGCTTATGCTGGATCAAGGGATGGATTTGTTCTTTTTGTTCAGCTGTTAGAGATTGAAATAGGGGAATAGTATAGATACAACATTGCTTTGTATTTTCACATCTATAAGTATGATGGTGAGATTTTGAATAGTCTTTTTTCATCCTGCATTCTCCTCTATAGTTCCTCACAATACTTTTTTATTCTACCAATATTCCATTCCTTAGAAAAGGTATTATCATTTTTTTAAATAGTCTGTTGTACTTGATTTAAATCAAGTAGATAGAAAAAAGAATGCGCTATATTTAGTTTGTTAAATTTATTATCTTTATTCTTGTGTATATTTGAACAAAGGAGTGTAAAAAATGAGTATAAAATTGACTCAGCCGCAAGTCATGTTACACCAAATGGTGACAGATTTTGCTGATAAAGAAGTAAAACCTTTAGATATGTGGATTGACAAACACAGAGAGTACCCTGCAGAACTATGGAGCAGTATTGTGAATACAGGCTTTTTAGGGTTGACCATACCAGAAGAATATGGCGGTGCCGGATTTGATGTCGTTGCCAGTTCTCAAACCATCTATGATTTTGCTCAACGGAATGCTAGTATTGCATTTACACTAGAAGGGCATTACAAAACTGTTGATCAAGTATTGAAATATGCTACACCTGCGTTAAAAGAAAAGTATCTGCCTCAAGCCACCCATCGTGTTTTTGGCTTTTCATCAACAGAACCGCAAGGGGGTTCTAATGTGATGGGATTTACAGCCAAGGCTGTTAAAGAAGGAGATAAATGGATTTTAAATGGAAATAAGAGCATGATCACAAATGGCGGTTTGGCCGAAGTATACTGTGTGCTCTTGAAAACATCTCCGACAGAATTGTCTTGCTTCCTTGTAGACCAAGATATGCCTGGGTTTAAACATGGGAAACGAGAAGAATTTATTGGAATGAATGGGACACCTGTAGCAGAAATTTTCTTGGAAAATGTTGTGGTCAATGAAGATCATTTGCTCGGGAAAATAGGTCAAGGTGTGGAAATTGGTGATAATGCTCACTACGATGCTCGTATTTCGATGGGAGCGATCGCTGCTGGTATCACTGAACATGCATTGTCGATCGCGGTAGATTATGCAAAACAACGTGAAGCAATCAATACACCGATTATTCAATTGCATTCTATCCAAACAAAAATCACCGAAATTGCTATTGCGAAAGAGAACACACAATTATTGTATCAAGAAGCAGCTAGATTGAAAGTAGCAGGCAAATCTTATGCGAAAGTAGCCACTATGGCTAAATCATACGGTAGTCGAGCATCAGTTACTGCAGCTGATCATGCCTTACAAGTACTAGGCGGATATGGTTACAGCAGAGAGTATCCAGTGGAGCATCTGATTCGTGACGCACGGGCTTTACAACTTGCAGAAGGATCATTAGAGAAAATGATGATCGAGATCAGCAAAGAAGTTGTAAACGAGAGAGAGGATTGAGATAAATGAGCTTAAAAATCGTCGTGTGTATTAAACAAGTACCGGTTTCCAATAATTTGAAGATCGATCCAGATACTAAAAATTTGATTCGCTCCGGGGAAGCAGGAGTGATGAATCCTTATGATAAGAATGCCATTGAAGTAGCATTGCGCCTAAAAGACGAATGGGGTGGAGAAATTATTCTATTGTCTATGGGACCTCCAGACTTTGAGATGACATTGCGTCAAGGATTAGCTATGGGATGTGATGATGCTATACTGTTAAGCTCCCGACAATTTGGCGGAGCAGATACTTTGGCAACAGGATATGTTTTAGCACAAGCCATCAAAGAACTAGGAGATGTAGATTTGGTATTATTAGGTCGTCAATCTGTAGATGCGGATACTAGCCAAGTAGGTCCAATTGTATCTGAATTTTTAGGTTGGCCACAGATTACCTTTGTTAGTGAATTGCATAGCCAGTCTAACCAAGCTATGACCGCAACTCGATTATTAGAGAATATGCAGCAAAAAATCGAGTTCCAATTACCAGCGGTGGTAACGGTTCGTAGTGAAATGAACGTACCGCGTTATCCAACGCCTCGTAATATTCAACAAAGCTATCAAAAAACTATTCGTGTGTGGGATGAAAACAGCTTGACTGTTGATCCGAATAAAATTGGCTTAAAAGGTTCTCCAACCGTCGTACGTAGCGTGTGGGCTCCCGAAAAAGAGGCAAAAGCCACAACAATCCTTAAAGGGACACCTGATGAAGCGGTTCGTGAACTTTTGATCCAGTTGAGAGCTAATAATTTACTCTAAGAGAGGTGGAAGAAAATGTCTGATCAAGAAATTTGGGTATACGCAGAAAAACACGTAGGTATCATCCAGCCGGTTACGTATCAATTGATTACAAAAGCAAAAGAAATTGCCGATGATAAAAAAGTAGTGGTCATTTTATTCGAAGCGACAGATAAAAATCTGGAAGAAAATATCAAAGAGTATGGTCCTGATGAAATCATTGTGATAAAAGATGATCGTTTGAAGGACGCCGCAGATTCTGAGATTGCCAGTTTAATGGCAGAATTAGCCAGTCAGCGCCAACCCAATAGTATTCTGTTTGGGGCAACCGTTGTGGGTCGCTCGATTGCACCCCGTTTACAAGCTAAGTTAAATACAGGATTGACTTCTGATTGCTTGAATTTAGCCTTTGATGGGGATTTATTAGTTCAAACAAAACCGTCTTATGGCGATAATATTATGTGTGAAATCATTTGCCCTGATCATCGTCCACAAATGGCTTCCGTACGGCCAAATACATTTGAAGCCAAGAAAGTCACTGATCCATCAGTAGTGGTAACAGAAGTGACAAATCTGGCCTTTAAGGAAGCAGTACGCATAAAAATCATAGAAGAAACTCCTTTGCTGTCTAAAAGTGACAGCATTGCTAATGCGGATCGGGTAATCGCATTGGGACGCGGTGCAGTAGATGATAAAGTGCTTGCTTTAGCAGAGGAACTTGCTCGAAAACTAGGAGCAAAAATCGGAGTAACTCGTCCTTTAACAGATCATCCTAAATTCAGCGGAGATGATCAAATCGGACAATCGGGTAATACCATATCTCCTAAAGTATTGATCAATCTGGGTATTCATGGAGCTGTACAGTACACAACAGGAATTGGAAATGCAGAATTGGTGATCTCTGTTAACAAAGATTCAGAAGCGCCCATTTTTAAGTATTCAGATTACAGTTACGTTGGGGATTCTGCTGATTTCTTGAAAAGCTTTTTAAAAGTGGTTCAGTAAGGATTTTCCAAAGGTCAACTCTTTCAAAAAAATTATGAATAAATAACTCCAAAAGTAACGACCTCCAAAAGTTAGAGTATAATCTAACTTTTGGAGGTCGTTTTTATGGTAAAGTATAGGGGAGAAATTAAGGTCAAAGTTGTTCAAAAAATCTAATTGGCACTTTGAACAACGAACAACAGAACATCAACAGTAGAAATACGGAAGTTGAGTAAATAATGAAGTGAACAGGAGGATGAACAAATGAAATACACAAAACTTGGAAATTCAGACTTAATGGTTTCAAGAATTTGCTTAGGCTGTATGGGATTTGGCGATTCAAAAGCGGGACAACATTCTTGGGTAATTGATGAGGAGCAGACGCGTGAGATTATCAAGTATAGTTTAGATAAAGGAATCAACTTTTTTGATACAGCGATTGCTTATCAAAATGGGACGAGTGAACAATACGTCGGAAGAGCCTTAAATGATTTTGCTAAACGGGAAGATGTAGTTGTAGCGACCAAGTTTTTGCCTCGTACAGATCAAGAAATCGAACAAAATATTTCTGGAAAAGAACATGTTTTAAATTCTTTGGACCAGAGTTTGAAAAATCTTGGTATGGATTATGTAGATTTGTACATTTATCATATGTGGGATTATAGAACACCTATGTACGAAATTTTAGATGGACTAGCAGAAGCTGTAAAATCAAGAAAGGTTCGTGAGATAGGCATTTCAAATTGCTTTGCTTACCAAGTAGCTCAAGCCAATGCGTTAGCTGAAAAAGAAGGTTTTCCTAAGTTTGTTTCTGTCCAAGGACATTACAACTTGATTGCTCGAGAAGAAGAACGTGAAATGTTTCAATATTGTCAGGAAAATAATATTGCTTTGACTCCATACAGTGCACTAGCCTCTGGTCGTCTTGCAAAACACTCAAACGAGATTTCAAAAAGGCAAAAAGAAGATACGTATGCAAAATCAAAATATGATTCCACTTGGGAACAAGATCATCAAATCATTAAACGAGTAGAAGAATTGGCTGAAAAGCGGCAAGTATCAATGAGTGAAATCTCTATTGCGTGGCTGTTGACTAAAGTGACTTCTCCAGTAGTAGGAGCAACTAAAGTAAAACACATTGAAACAGCTGTTGATGCTGTAAATCTGCAATTATCTACTGATGAGATCATCTATCTTGAAGAGTTATATGTTCCCCATGAGTTAGTTGGCGTAATGGCTCAGACACAGCCTGGAAAAAGGATAAAAAATAAGAACGATTAAAATAAAGCGTTTTTCGATTGTACTCAAATAAAGATTTAAAAGGCTTGATCCATATAGCGATTAAGCCTTTTTGGTTATTCCAGAATTGGATTTAATAAAGTTAAAAAGCTGATTGCGGTATGATAAACTAAAAAGGAGTTTTAGAATAAATTTGAGAGTGTCTCATTGTAGAAACTCTTCAAGAAGTTTTGTTGAGAGATATAGAAACTTGTAACAAGTTAGCAGTGGCAATAAAATAAGACATTGTTTTAATGCTACATAATAAATATAAAAGGGGAATACAGATGATTATTGGTGTAACTAAAAAAACACAGCCTTTATTTTCTGCTTTACCAACTATCGAGGATAAAGAAAATGGGAAACGATTTGCACAAGTTAATCCATTATTTTCGTGGCACGCGAACTATATCAACGTCAATCGAAAGAAGATTCTGATTCTTCTCAATGATCAAACCTATACACCACTAGTGTTGCATAAATATAGTCAGAATATTCTGAATTATTATTTTCTTGAAAAAAGTAAAAAAAATCGAATGCTTACGCAAAGGATGACTATTTCCAGAAAATTTTGCTTATTTAGCTGATTCCATTAGCATCCAACAACAACGTTTTATTGTAGTCAATTGGGCACTAAAAGTTCAATCCATTT
>NZ_JBGQQT010000006.1:0-116895 GCF_045528345.1 Desemzia sp. FAM 23989
ATCGAAAGCTGCCAGCCAGCCAAAAATATGAAAAAAGCAGCCTGATTTCAAAAAAATGGATGAAATCAGGCTATTTGTCATGCTTTTTTTTATTTGGAGCTATCGGCGTCCATTTTAACGGGCTTACAATTTAGACGCTCGTAAAGACAGGATTAGAACTTTTTGTCCTAATCCTGTCTTTACATTAATAGGTTCTGCTATAAAAAGTTTTTTACTGTTACAGTTGTTCTTGGCCTTTGTCCCCGTACCAATCAAAGTGGAAAGTACCTTCTTTGTCTTTACGTTCATAAGTGTGTGCACCAAAGTAATCACGTTGAGCTTGGATAATATTAGCGGGTAGATTCTCGCTACGGTAGGAATCATAATAAGCAATTGCTGAAGAGAATGTAGGGATTGGAACACCTGATTTAACAGCAATTCCGATCACATCACGAACAGCATCTTGGTAATTTTTGGTAATGTCCATGAAGTATTCATCCAGTACCAAGTTTTTCAATTCAGGTTTACGATCGTATGCATCTGTTATTTCTTGCAAGAAACGAGCACGGATGATACAACCAGCACGGAAAATTTTCGCAATTTCCCCGTATTGCAAGTTCCAATCATATTCTTCACTTGCTGTACGCATTTGTGCAAATCCTTGAGCATAGCTCATGATTTTACTAAAGTACAATGCTTGACGAATTTTTTCAACCAATTCTTTTTTATCGCCATCAAATGAATAAGCGGCTGGTTTCGGCAATACTTTGCTTGCTTCCACACGTTCACTCTTCAGTGCAGAAATGTAACGAGCGAATACAGATTCTGTAATCAATGGAAGCGGAACACCTAAGTCCAATGCACTTTGAGAAGTCCATTTACCAGTACCTTTGTTTCCAGCACGATCTAAAATAATTTCGACCATCGGCTTGCCTGTTTCAGGATCTTTTTTCGTTAACGCATCAGCAGTAATTTCGATTAAGAAACTATCCAATTCGCCTTGGTTCCATTCTCTGAAAACTTCTGCGATTTCTTCAACAGATAAACCAACGACTTCACGTAATAAGTGGTAAGATTCAGCAATTAATTGCATATCTCCGTATTCGATTCCGTTATGCACCATTTTTACATAATGTCCTGCTCCGTTTGGCCCGATGTAAGCTACACAAGGTTCGCCGTCACTTGGTGCTTTAGCAGCGATTTGTTCCAAAATTGGAGCTACTAAATCGTAAGCTTCTTTTTGACCACCTGGCATGATTGCTGGTCCTTTAAGGGCACCTTCTTCTCCACCGGATACTCCTGTTCCGATAAAGTTGATTCCAGATTCAGCTAATTCTTCGCTGCGACGGATAGTGTCTTTGAAAAAAGTATTTCCTCCATCAACCAATACGTCCCCTTTGTCCAAATGAGGTAATAATGATTGGATCACTAAATCTGTCCCTTTTCCAGCTTGTACCATTAAAACGATACGTCTTGGAGTTTCTAAAGAATCGACAAATTCTTCTATTGATTTAGTCAGTACCAATTTTTTATCTGGGTTTTCCTCGATCACTGCTTCTGATTTGGCAGTAGTACGATTGTAGATTGAAACAGAATAGCCTCTGCTTTCAATATTCAATGCTAAATTTTTTCCCATTACGGCCATTCCTACAACACCGATTTGTTGTTTACTCATGTATTACATTCTCCCTTCAAAGCAAATAAAATCCTATTTTTGAAGCCTTACGTTTCATTATCAATTTTAGCAGACAATCACAAATTATTAAAGTCACATTATTCGTTTTCATTTATTCGATTTTCTAAAAATCTTTAATAAACATGTATTAATCCCCATTTTCCTCGAATATCGGGTACAATAGAAGAAAAGAAGCAACATTATTATGTCAAATACGGCGGTGAACTCATGATTGAATATTTTAAGCAAGACGAAAATGGCAATACGGTACCAAATCCTGATCCAGATAATACTCGCTCTACGTGGATCCATGTTACCGGAGCAAATGAGGCTGAGTTAAACAATTTAGTGAATCTATATGATTTTCCTATAGATTATTTAACTGGAGCTTTTGATAACGACGAGGTTTCTCGTTACGAAAAATTAGATCCAAGTTACGACGATACACCTAGTCTGATTGTACTTTTATATCCCAAAAAAATAAAAAACCGATTAAATTTAACGGAATATATCACTCGTCCTCTGTCCATTATTTTAACAAATGATACACTTATTACTGCGACGAATGAAACTCCAGAATTTTTAACTCTTTTTATGGAACCAGATTCAGATAAGATAGGAGATTGCGATACCAATTTCGAATTTGTCTTGAAGGTTTCTATGGTGATAGCCTCGTTATTTATTACTTATTTAAAAGAAATAAACGAAGCTACGGAAGACTTGGAAGTACAACTAAAGAAATCTTCTAAATCCCAACACTTATTTGACCTGATGGAATTACAAAAAAGTCTTGTTTTCTTAGACAGTGCTTTAAACAGCAATCATCCTGTTATTTCGCGGTTGAAAGAGTTAGAAAACTTTACAAAAAAAGCAAAAGATGAAGATTTATTACGTGACGTTATGGTAGAAAACTATCAAGCCGAAGTCATGGCTGCTAAAACGGATAAATTACTAAATCAGTTAAGCAGCACCTTCTCATCAGTGATTTCCAATAACTTAAATATCATTGTAAAATTTTTAACTTCTATAACCTTTATTTTAACCATTCCAACAATCATCGGTTCGCTTTGGGGGATGAACGTACCTGTTCCTTTTGAACAGTCCCCTTTCGGCTTTTGGATCCTCCTTTTTGCAACGGTTCTTCTAGCAGCTGTGACAGCTTATTGGATGAAAAAGAATGATTATTTCTAAAGATTTTGTAAAGTAACTTGTAAAAATAGATCTGCATATTGTAAACTAGACAAAACACGTATGAAAGTGAGGGAAAATCTGCGTGAACAATCATAAGAATTCAAAAAAACAAAAAAAAGGTCTTAAATTTTTCATTGTCATCATTCTATTTGCAATGTTAGGTTCAGGTCTCTTATCCGTTCTTTACACATTAATGAATTTTGTTTAACCTAAAAAAGCGAGTTGAAACTAACTGTTTCAGCTCGTTTCTTTAGTATTTGATTTGAAAAATATTGTGAATGATAACACCGATACTTCAATTCCTTAGACGAGTTATATAACCCCCAACTGTTAGGAAAGACGCTTAACTGTTAGGTGAGTTGTTATGTTCGATGGACTAAACGCCGTACTTCTCTCTCTGCTCTTAGACGAGTTGCGTAAGGCAGCTCTCACTCCCAAAACAGCCCATACGAATGTTAGGTAAAGTGCACCTAACTTTCGTATGGGCTGTTTTGTACGGAAAGCTAAACGCCTTACTTCACTCTCTTTTCCTTGTACGCGAGTTCTTTTAGTTCTTTGGCGTGTTCCATAGTTAGCTTAGTAATTTCTGTTCCGGCTAACATACGAGCTAATTCATTAATTTGTTGAGCATCTTTTAATTTGCTGACACTTGTTTCTGTGCGATCCTCCACAACAGCTTTTGAAATGTACAAATGATTGTCTGCCATGGCTGCTACTTGTGGAAGATGCGTGATACAGAGTACTTGAGAGTTAATCGCTACTCGGTAGATTTTATTTGCTATTGCTTGAGCCACACGTCCACTTACACCCGTATCTACCTCATCAAATATAATACTCGTGATTCCTTGCGATTTCGAAAAGACTGTTTTTAACGCTAACATCACACGAGATAGTTCTCCGCCTGAAGCTACTCGAGCCAAAGGTTTTAATGGTTCACCCAAGTTAGTCGCTATATAGAATTCCACATGATCTATCCCTGTTTCATAGATCATGGTTTCTTTCGAATCCGAGTTCAGAAAATGAGCTTCAAATTGTACTTTATCCATATACAATTCTTTTAGCTGTTCTTGAATAGCCGTCTGCAATTTTGCTGCTGTTTCTTTTCTCTTTTGAGACAATTTTTTTCCTTGCTTCAGTAAAGTTTGTTTTAACGCTGCTAATTTTTCAATCAATTGCGAAATATGCGTTTCTCTATTTAAGATATTCTCTAGTTCGATCGATACGTCTTCATAATGCGCTAAGATTTCCTCTATCGACTCACCATATTTCCGCTTTAACTGGTGAATGATTTCCAGCCGTTTTTCAATATCGTTTAAGCGATTTTCATCATACGCCAAATCATCTTGTTCTTTTAAAATATCGCTAGCTGCTTCTTGCAGTTGGAAATAACTGCTTGAAATGGCTTCTGAAATACGCTTGTAAGTACTATCTATATCTTCGATCGTCTCTAAAGCTGACATCGCATTCCCAATCAAATCAACTCCACCATACTCTTCCCCTTGCAAAGCTTCATAAGCTGAACTAAGAGATGCAACGATTTTTTGGTAATTAGACAATAAATTTTTTTCTTCTTCCAGTGTAGTATCTTCACCAATAGTTAGTTCAGCCATTTCGATTTCATTTGTTTGAAAACGAAGCATATCTACACGTTGAGCCAATTCCTGCTCACTTGATTGATTGTTTAAAAAACTCTTTTCTATTTCTTTGTACTCTTTATAAGTAGCTTCATACGCGTTTTTCAGTTGAATCAATTCACTATCTCCAAGCTGATCCAACATATTTAAATGTCTTTCTGCATGCATCAATTCTTGATGTTCGCTTTGACCATGAATATCAATCAAACTTTCACCAATTTCGCGCAAAGTACTAATATTTACCAAATGTCCATTCACACGGCACACATTACGACCATTGCGATGAATGTCTCTTTGTACAACAATTGTTTCTTCTTCTATTTCGATTTGATATTTATCCAATAAGGCATGAGTTGCCGGATTCTTTTCTACTGCAAATTGTCCCTCTAAAGTACATTTTTCTGCACCATGACGGATAAATTCACTCGAACCTCTTCCACCTGCTATCAATCCGACAGCATCAATAATAATGGATTTACCAGCTCCAGTTTCCCCTGTCAGAACTGTCATGCCTTTTTCAAAACTTAACGTCAAATCGTGAATAATAGCAAAGTTTTTAATCGCTAATTCTTGTAACACATTCACTACCTCCAAAAGACCTCTCTAGTAGTCAAATTAATTGAATGATATGCTCTTTTAAATTTAAAGCGTCTGCTGAGGAGCGGCAGATCACCAGCAATGTATCATCGCCAGCAATAGTACCAAAGACCCCTTCAAAATTTGAAGCGTCTACCAGCGCACCTAAAGCAAAAGCATTTCCTGGAATAGTATGAATCATAATAAAATAATCTTGATAGTCTATTGAAATAAAAGCATCTTGCAATAAATGTTCGAGTTTTTTTGATGTATCATAATTCATATCCGGTGGAAGACTATACCGGTAACCTCCAGCTGGTGCAGGCACTTTGATCAGATGCAATTCTTTAATATCTCGAGAGATTGTAGCTTGAGTTACTTCAATATCTTTTTCATGTAATATACGCACAAAATCTTCTTGTTTTTCTATTACACGTTCTTCAATGATTTCTTTTAACAGCCGATGACGATCTTTTTTCTTCATACTTATCCACCTCATCTTATGCAAATTAAGTGCTGATTTTTAACTTCATTCTATCTTACTTATTCCAAATTAGAAAGCAAAATTTGCAGATACCGCTCATTTAACAGTAGAATCAAAATAAAATAACGCCTATTTTGAACATACACTTTTTCTTAAAAACAATTTAGTATCTCCATTTTTTAAAAAAGGATTTTGCATATAACCAAGCAAAATCCTTTATAAAGATTCAATAGATTTTAAATAGGGATCAACTTAAAAACGTTGCGTAAGCTCGTTGAATGGTTCGTTGAATATCAACGGTGGGACTCATTTCTCCTTTATCTCGAGAAACAGATTTCAGATGTGCTAAAAACTCTACGTTCCCTTCACCACCTGTAATTGGCGAAAAATCCAATCCAGCAACATCATATCCCGTTTCTGTAGCAAACATCAGAATATCTTCCAAGACCTTCTGATGAGTGACTTGGCTGCGAATGATGCCTTTTTCTCCAACTTCTTCTCGTTCTGCTTCAAATTGCGGCTTGATCAAAGCCAGCACGTCTCCATCTTCACAGATAATTTCTTTTAATACAGGTAAAATCAGCTTTAAAGAAATAAAGGAGACATCAATTGAGGCTACATTGGGTTTCCCATATGTGAAATCTTTTGCTTGGCTATACCTGAAGTTAGTCTGTTCCATAACCACTACGCGAGGATCTTGACGCAATTTCCAAGCTAATTGATTCGTTCCAACATCTAAAGCATAACTCAACTTCGCTCCGTACTGTAAGGCAGCATCCGTGAATCCGCCTGTAGATGAACCAATGTCCAACAAGATTTTATCTTTAAGGTCCACATTAAAGATATCCATCGCTTTTTCCAATTTATATCCGCCGCGGCTGACATATTTCATTTGAGCACCTTTGATTCTAAAAGTCGTATTTAAAGGGACTTTTTCTCCTGCCGTATCAATTCGTTCATTTTTATCAGTAATGACTTTACCTGTCATGATCATGCGTTGTGCTTTGTCTATTGACTCTGCAAATCCTTGTTGCACAAGCAACTTATCCGCCCGTTCTTTTTTCATTTAGTCTCCTTATTCATTCGTAATCCTCAACAAATCAACCATATCAGTCAATAAAGTCATATCAATATTTTTATCTTCTGTATGGTAACTATTCTTCACTTCTCCCAAAATGCTCACAGCAGCATTCAACTCGTTATCCAATGCTTGTTTTGCGCCAGGCAATGTCATTAAATGGGGATATGTGCTCTTACTATGCTGTTCGTCTTGTCCAGTATTTTTCCCCAGTTCTTCTACATTTCCAATAACATCTAAAATATCATCGCGTATTTGAAAAGCCAGACCGAAATGTTCTGCAAATTGAGTCAACTGTTCTTGAATTTTGACTGGAGCATCAGCTAAGATACATCCCGCAAAAACAGCAAAATGAATCAGTTCACCCGTTTTTTTGCGATGAACTGCTTTCAGATCAGCTAAAGACAAAGATTTGCCTTCACCTTCAATATCTTCTACTTGCCCGGCCACCATGCCGTTTGGTCCTGAAGTTTGAGCTAAAGCAACAGTCAAGGCTACTTTTTGTTCCATTGTAATATCGCTCTTGCCGATAATTTCAAATGACTGCGTCAACAAAGCATCTCCAGCCAAAATGGCTACGGCTTCTCCAAATACAATATGATTGGTCAGCTTTCCTCTACGCAATTCATCATTATCCATTGCGGGCAAATCATCATGGATCAATGAGTAAGTGTGAACATATTCTAAAGCAGCTGCAGTATCATAACCCTTCTCAATTTTTCCATCCAAAGATTTGATTACTGCCAATAAAAGCATGGGACGAATTCTTTTACCACCTGCTGCCAAGGAATATTTCATAGACTCATACAAAGTTCCTTTAGTTGTTTGTGTTTTGTTTAACCAGTCCAACATATGTTCTTCTACTTTAAGGGCTTCTTCTTTTTTGAATACACTAAATTCCATACGAGTTATCTTCCTTTCTTAATTGGCGTCTAACTCTTGATCGAATATCGTTTCTTCACCGTTCTCATTCACGATCTTCGTTAACGTTTTTTCTGCATTTTCTAACTTATCTTTACAATATTTACTCAAAGCAACCCCTTTTTGGAACTGATCTAAAGCTTCTTCTAAAGGAACATCTCCTTGTTCTAGTTGAGCTACGATTTGCTCCAATTGTTGCATTGCTTCTTCAAATTTTAAGTTTTCTAATTCACTTGCCGTTTCTTTTTTAGTCATTTGAATCCTCCGTTTTTTCAGTTACTGTTGCTTTTAACGTTCCTTTTGACAGGTGAATGTCCACTGTATCTCCTAACTGTACACCTTGGGCATCCTTGACGATATTGTCCTCTTTCAAGACATAGCTGTATCCACGGTGCATAATTTTTAAAGGACTTAAATAATCCAATGATTGAATTCCATAATCCAATCGTTGCTTTTGCATATCCATGTACCGTGTTATTTCTTGATGTAATTGATGATTTAATTGTTCTAGTGATTCTTCATTTTTTCGAACCAAATTTTTGGGATTAGCTGTCTGCAATTGCACGGTAAATAATTTTAAGTCTTGTTGGTACAGTGTAACTTTTTCAGTCATCACACGACCCAAGCGTTCGCTTAACATGTCTACATTCTGCGTATATCCCTCGTATAAACGTTGTGGCTGTCTAAATACATAAGAGTTCAAGCTATGTTTCAAACGCTCGTCAGCACGTTCTACTTTGCGTTGGTAGCCTTTCAATAAACGTAAGTAAACCTGTTCAATTTTCACAATTTCTTCTGTCAATTGCGGCACGGCTAATTCCGCTGCTGCTGTTGGCGTAGCTGCACGCACATCTGCCACTAAATCTGCAATAGTGGTATCCGTTTCATGTCCAACCGATGAAATGACAGGCGTTTGAGCCGCAAAAATAGCACGAGCGACTTTTTCTTCGTTAAACGGCCACAAATCTTCTATCGATCCTCCACCTCGGGCAATAATCAACGTATCAAAATCCCCTTTGGCTTCGACTTGACGGATACTTTCCACAATTGTATCAGCAGCTTGTTTTCCTTGAACTTTTGTGGGAAACAACACCAATTCTGCAATGGGAAAGCGTCTTTTGACGGTCGTCATAATGTCTCGAATAACGGCTCCACTAGGACTCGTTACAACAGCAATCCGTTTTGGGAAAGTTGGGATCAATTTTTTTGGTGCATCAAATAACCCCTCTTGTTTAAGTTTCTTTTTCATTTCTTCTAAAGCTTGGTATAAAGCCCCGACTCCATCTGGTTCCATGTGTTCAATGTAAATTTGATATCTTCCTTGCTCAGAATAAAGGGAGATCCGTCCAATAACCAACACTTTCATTCCTTCTTCAGGAGTGAATTTCAAACGTTGATAAGCTGATTTAAACATCGTAGCCGAAATAACGGCATTATTGTCTTTTAAGCTAAAATATTGGTGTCCCGGTCGATTACGGAAATTGGATATTTCTCCTGTTAAGTAGACCCGTTCCAAATAAGGATCCGAATCAAATTTGCGCTTGATGTATTTGGTTAAAGCGGAGACGGTTAAATAATCATTTGTCATGCGTTCACTGCTCCTATAATTTGCCTTGCGCGGTTAATGTAGCTTTGGCGCTTTCGATAGTCTGGTACATCAGCATCGTTATAGTCATTGGGCCTACACCTTTTGGTACAGGTGTAAGGAAACCAGCCACCTCTTGGACTTCATCACTTTTTACGTCACCGATCAATTTGCCATTCTCGTCACGGTTCATTCCTACATCAATGACTACGGCACCCGGCTTAACAAACTCTTTGGTAATCATGTGACCACGCCCAATAGCTACAACCAGTATATCAGCCGTGCTGGCTAACGCAGCTAAATCTTTCGTTTTTGAATGAGCTATCGTAACTGTTGCATTTTTCATTAACAACAACTGGGCCATAGGTTTACCGACTATATTGCTGCGACCAATAATGACCGCATTTTTACCCGCTACATCGATGCTGTAACGTTGCAATAACTTCATAATGCCGTATGGGGTACATGGAATCCGGTCTGGTTGGCCAATAAACAGTTTTCCCATATTAATGGGATGAAATCCGTCTACGTCTTTAGCTGGGTCAATCGCATCCAGTACTTTTGTTGAATCAATGTGCTTCGGTAAAGGAAGCTGAACCAATATGCCGTGAAAATGAACGTCCTTGTTCAACCGATCGATAACTCGCAATAATTCTACTTCTGAAATCGTTGCAGGATATCTTTCCACTGTAGAATGAATCCCTAGTTTTTTTGCTCGTTTCTCTTTGTTTTTGACATAAGTCTGGCTAGCCGAATCGTCTCCAATCAACACTACAGCCAAACCAGGTACCAGGCCTTTTTCTCTTAATTTGAGGACTTCTACCTGCATTTCTTCATTTAATTCATCGGATAATAATTTACCACTCATTACGGTTGCAACCATATCCTATCACCTCTTTAGTCAGTTTATCTATTTACAGTCTATCATAGTTTCTCTTTTAATTTACCCTAAAACTGCCACATCTCATAAAATAGTTAAGGATTTTTTATCTAAAAGAAAAGAAATAACAGCGTGTCGATTAGCCCTGTTATTCCTTCCTTTTTTACTAGTTTTTGATTTTCATCTGTTCCTTTGCATCGATATTGACCACCTGATAAGCCTGTTGCATCAATAAATGCGCATTGTTTCCATATTGTATCCCTTGAATAAGCTGTCCATGAATAAATAAACGTTCCAGAATGCCAAATCGTTGGCTGATCGCTTCTGCACTAGGCCAAATGACTTTCACACCGCCAAATCGTTCTGGCTCTATGATTTGTTTCTCAATTAACTGATTCATCAAGTCAGATTGATACATAGAGGATTTAACATTCATATCATGCCCGGTAGCATTTACTAAATAATCCACTTCGACTGTTTCATCGTCTGCGACCAGCACTTTGAACTTAGCTGCATCTACCTCAACCGACTGCATTCTTTCCCATACGTCGATTTCTCCAGAGTTCCACCATTGGAGCAATTCTTTCAAGGACTCTTTTGGCATCGGCGTCCTGAAGTGTTTAAACAGGGGTTCATACTCGGAGTAAAAGATTTCTTTATCTGCTTCTGTTAAAACTTGCATAAAATCTGCGAGATGAGCGTCCATTTTATGGATAATAGCTTGCAGCATTCCGATACCCTTATCATTACGCAATTGTCTTTCCAATTGTTCTTTAGTTCCTTTTGAAAAACTTGTTCGTAAGTCATCAAAATCAACCTGCTTGTCCTTACATTCTAAATAGAACCATTCTATCATCTGCTTTAATGGAACGAAGCCGTTGTGTTGAGCTTTGGCTTGTTGCACATTTTCTACTGTCAAATGGGTTAATGTTATTTCTGGCTCATAGCCCCGATACAATGAAAATTGATTGTATCGAGAAAAAATGTGCACAGAATATCCTTTATCTTGGTGTTTAAGGTAGCGCATCAAATCAATTCCTGTTAGTCCAGTACCAATTATACCAATACGAGATTCGCTTGGAATATCTGCTAATTTTTCTTTGACCGGGTACGGATTGTGAATGTATTTTTTGTTATGAAGCAGATGATATGGATCTTGATAAGGTAAATGGCCGATACATAAATGAACAGCATCATAAACTTCTGTTGTCGTACTTGTTTGTACTAAATAGGTGCCGTCTTCTTGCACATCAAAATCAGTCACCAGCTCTTGAGTGATTTTGGGGTGAACGACTTGTACAGCTGAAGCTAATTTCTCTTGCATGTAGTCTCCAAACCATGAACGCGGAAAGAATACTTTCTGCCCATTTTGAATGCCTTTTTTCTGTTCAGCCCATTTTACAAAATCTAATGGATCTTCTGAATCCAGACTCATGGTATCGGCAGTTTGATTGATCAATAACCATTCTGAGTCAGATTGATAAGGTATCCCTGTACCAAATGTTTTAGACTGGTCATACAGCATAATTTGATCTTGGTGATAAGACGTATTTCTTGCTAGGGCATTTAAAACGCTGACTCCTGCAGCACCCATTCCAATGATAGCTATTCTGTTCAAATCTGGACACTTCTCTTTCATGTGGGGATTTTAATCTTCATCTTTGATATCTGGGTCCTCAGGCAAAGGCGTGTTCAGATACTCTTCTATTTCTGCTTTCTTTTTTTCACGTGCCTTCAAAAAAAGATCGAACTGTTCCTTGTTTAGGAGTGTTTCATTGTCTATCCGAACCACTCGGACTTGTTTTTCACGTATCAATCGATGAATTTCATTGACTGGTAATTGAAGGTATTCTGCAGTTTCTAGGATGCTTAGATACATATTCCCGCTCCTTATAAATGTAAATTCGTTTTTATTATACATCACTTCGCTGGCGTTTGTCCCAGACTCTTTCTTATTTGAATAAAAATCTAATGGTTTCTTAAAAAAGAAGCAACAAACTCCTTCATGAAGAGTCTGTTGCTTCCACCGGTCTTTCATTCGTTTTTAGAGTGCTTCCTTAGTTATTCTTGGACAATATTTTGCGGCTCGCCCTTGACAAAAGCTAATGTATTTTCAAACGCAATGTAAGCTCTTGATATCATCGCCTCATCTGTTAGATAACCAACATGAGGTGCCAAAACCGTATTTTCAGCTTCTAATAAAGGGTAATCTGCCGGTAGAGGCGGTTCCATATCGAATACGTCGATTCCAGCACCTGCGATTTCCCCTGCATTGAGCAGTTCTGCTAAAGCCTTATTGTCTATAATGGGGCCTCGAGCGCAATTCACTAGGATTGCAGAAGATTTCATTTTAGACAACATCTCCTTAGAGACAATTCCTTTTGTTTCGTCATTCAGTGGCAAATGAACTGAAATAATATCACTTTGCTGCATCAGTGTTTCCAACTCTACGTATTCAAGTCCCAGTTCTTTTGCTTCTTTATGTTCTGAACGATTGTATCCAATTAACTGGGCTCCGAAAGCTTTAAACAACTTCGCCGTCATTGTCCCAATTTTACCAGTCCCGATGATTCCCACTGTTTTGCCTTTGATTTCATTACCTTGAAAAGGACCAGGAAAATCATTTTTCCGGATATCGGCATTTCCTTGAGTGATGCCTCGATAGAGATCTAATGTTAAACCGATGACCAATTCTGCTACTGCTTGGTTTGAATAACCGGCTGCGTTTGCGATCTTGATCTCTTTAGCTTTTGCAGCGTCTTTGTCTACATGATCGACCCCAGTAAATGCCACATTGATCAATTGCAACTGTTCTGCAGCTTCAATCACTTCTGCAGGATAAGGATTATTCGCGATCATTACAATATCCGCATCACGGCTTCGTTTGACCAATTCAGTCGTGTTTGTCGTTTTTTCATTGTAATATTCAAAATCATGCCCAAGGTCTTTAAGGGGGCGAGACAAATCTTCAATCATTTCATCCGGTACACGCAAGGGTTCCAATAACTTAATTTTCACATTAACCTCTCCTTTTAACTCAACTTACCTTTATTGTCTAAAAAACACGCTCTTTTTGCAAGATAAATCGGTTAACAGTTCCTTTATCCTATGAGCCTCGTTTTTTATCCAACTAGTAGAATACAAAAAAAAAGAGGACTAGTCCTCTTTTTCTTCGTTTACCATATTTGATAAAATACCATTTACAAATTTCCGTGATTTTTCATCACTATACAACTTGATAACTTCCAATGCTTCATTCAAAGCTACCTTGTTCGGTACATCGTCAACAAACAACATTTCATAAACAGCAATTCGCATGACTAATAAATCTGTTTTCGCCAAACGCTTAATCGACCAATTTGTTAAATGAGCGTCAATCTTTTCATCAATCACTTGTTGCTGTTCGATCACACCCGACACCAATTCATTTAAGTAAGTCGGAATAGAAACTTCTTCTATTTCTTCACTACCGTCATTGTTGTTGATCAGGGCTTCTCGCATAGCAATTTCTTTGGATAGATCTTTATTTGCGGAAAGTTGAAAAAGTGATTGCAACGCTTTTTCTCTTATTTCACGTCTTGTCAAACTCACTCTTCTTCACCGTCTTCATCCATTATATTTAATAAATCATTCATTGCTGATTTTTCTGGAACTATACCGACAATATGAACATTTACTTCATTCAATTCAATGTCTGTCATTTGCAGTAATTGATCCCGTACTTTGCTCTGGATTTCAAGTGCCACAGAAGGTACAGATACGCCGTATTTAAAATAGCAGTAAATATCGACTTTCAATCCTTCTTCATCTTGTGTCAAATGAACCCCTTTTTTATGGTTAACACGACCAAATAATTCTGTAACGCCTGAGGCCAATTTCCCATGCATGGCATAGACTCCATCGACTTCATTAGCGGCGATACCTGAAATCACTTCAATAACTTCTGGAGCGACTTCGATCTCACCCAATGATCCTTTAGTATCGTTTACAGCAAGTATTGATTCTTGAGCCATAAGATCCCTCCTCATTCTGTTCTTAACGGTTAAATGCATCCATTCAGCAGTTTGTTAAGCTCTGGAAACGTATGATCCGTCTTGTGTATTGACGATTAAAACATCGTCTACGTTGACAAAGAAAGGTACGTTAACTGTTGCTCCTGTTTCCAATGTTGCTGGTTTAGTCCCACCTGAAGAAGTATCTCCGCGAATCCCTGGTTCTGTTTCAACAACTTTTAATTCAACCGTATTCGGCAATTCAACACCTAGTGTTTCTGTTTCATACATGATTACTTGAACTTCCATATTTTCTTTCAAATATTTTAATTCAGCTTCAATAGATTCACCTGGCAATTCGATTTGTTCGTAATTATCCGTATCCATGAATACATGTGACCCAGAATTTTCATATAAATATTGCATACGACGGTTGTTGATTTGTGCTTTTCCTACTTTTTCACCAGCACGGAACGTTTTCTCTTGCATTGCCCCAGTACGTAAGTTTTTTAGTTTAGAACGTACAAATGCTGCACCTTTTCCTGGTTTAACATGTTGGAAATCCACGACGCGCCAAAGGCCCCCGTCTACTTCGATGGTTAAACCTGTTTTAAAGTCATTAACTGAAATCATATATTTTCCTCCTACACTCCAATGTCATTCTACTTAAGTTTACCATGTTTTGTGCGTTCTGACTATTAATAATCGGAACACTATTAAAGAATAATCAGCTCTTTAGGAGAGTGGACAATAATTTCGTTTCCTGTTTCCGTAATGACTAAGTCATCTTCGATTCTAACCCCGCCTACATTAGGAAAATAAAGACCTGGTTCATTCGTAATCACATTACCTGGTACAAAAGCTTTTTCAGCTAAACGAGACACATTTGGACCTTCATGAATCTCTAATCCAATTCCGTGCCCAGTTGAATGACCGAATGCTTCAGCGACTCCTCGTTTAGCAAAATAATCGCGTGCTACGGCGTCTAATTCAACTCCTGTCACACCTGGTTTAGCAGCTTCAGAAACCATCAATTGTGCATCAAGCACCATTTGATAAATATCTTTCATTTTTTGACCTGGATCTCCAATAGCAAATGTACGCGTCATGTCTGAAACATATCCATTGTAATAGCAACCAAAGTCCAGCGTGATCATGTCGCCCATTTCAATCAATTTATCACTAGCTACTCCATGAGGCATAGAAGAACGGACACCACTAGCTACAATAGTCTCAAAAGACACTCCCGTAGCTCCTAAACCGCGCATGTGGAAATCCAGCTTGTTGGCTACCTCAATTTCAGACATTCCTGTTTTAACTTCTCCTAAGATAAATTGGAAGGCTGAGTCAGCAATCTCACAAGCTTTTTTGATTGTAGCAATTTCATCTGCATCTTTTACTTCACGCAACTCTTCTACTAATCCTGTTACCGGCACTAGTTCACTGGTCACGATAGTGGTTAATAATTGATGTAAACTAAAAGTTACAAAATTTTCTTCAAATCCCACTTTTTTCAATTGGTCTTTTGAGACAATTCGAGCTACTTCATCATAAATCGAACCATAATTTTGTACGATCTCAAAACCAACCGCTTGATGAGCTGCTTGTTGAGTGTATCTAAAGTCCGTTACGAAATAAGCTTTGTCTAATGTAACCAAGCTCAATCCTGTTGTTCCTGTAAAGTTAGAAATGTAACGCAAGTTAAATGGACTGGTGATCAATAAGGCATCCAACCCCTTTACTCTCATAGCATTACGTAAATTATCCAATCGTGTCACTGAGCATCACTCCTTAAATTTTGCATCTACGTATAGTATACACCACTTTTGCCAGCTAAAAAACCAATAGCTTAGTCAAATAATGAAAACAAAAAAGAGCAATCGCATCTCAATCTGATTTGTGATTGCTCAAAGAACTGTTTATGGAATAAGTTGATTTTTCTGCATTTCATCTATTTGATTTATCAGATTGACTGGTCTCTCTATTTCTATGCTTTCACTTTCAACTGATTTTGCTTCTTCTTTTTGCTCCAGTTGTTTTTTAGGAACAACATATTTCATTTGTTTAGTCATAGAAAACTGTTTATTGGTAACAGCTGTTAATTGATACAAATTAGTCGACATTTTTTTAACTGTCACTTCTCCGTTTTTAAAGGTTGCCTTTCCTGTTTCAATCCATTCTGAATTATTCAGCTTCATTCTCAATTCCTCTTCTGTTAACAGTAACATCCCTTTTGCATTATAAGATTCTTTGGTAGCAAACAATTGATGCATTTGATCGTGGTAAATACTTACGCTTCCCAATAAAATCACAACTAATAAAAAAACAAATACGATAATGGATGGCAGAATTGCACCTTTTTCATTCATTTTTAGGCTCCTCGATATGGTCTTTGAGATTGATTTGGGATTGATAGGTTTCGCCATTCATAAATTCCACTTGGATGACTAAAAATTTCCCATTTAGCTTAAAGTTTAGAGTATGCAATTTCATCAACATAGGCTGATACCCTTGAGAGTCCACTTGACGAATCATTTTTTGTCCTTTTCGTTTGTAAGAAACCTTCTCCGTTACACCTGTTTTTTCACTATATTGGTTGAACACTACTTGTTCTTTAGTCACTTCCTTGAGTTGATTTTCTTTCAAATCAAACTCAAATTGGTTCAGAAACAAATGCCATTCCAATTGACGATCAGATTGTTGCACGTTGTGAATAGATTGTACTTGTTTGACGGCTAAAGAAAACAAAGAAAAACAAAGAGCAAAAACAAGCAGCGCTATGATCGATTCAAGAAGAGTAAAACCTTTATTATTGAGCCGTTGTATTGGTAAAAGAAAGCATTTGAAGGGTCCATTCTTGTTCCTTTTCATAGACGCGAATTCCTTTCCATCGCCCCGCTTCTTGTTCTGAAATGTAATATGTTTTTCCTGCGGTTATCCATGTTGTTTCTATAGGTTCAGCTAAGAGGCTTTTTTGGATTTGCTCGTATCCAATTCTGGTGAGTTCTACTTCATTTCTACTGTTTTTGATGGACAATGTCATATTCATTAAAAAAGGAATGTAAATCATTAGGCATGTCACCAATACCAGCCAAGAAATAACAGCCTCCAACAGCATAAATCCTTTTTGGTCGAGTTGTTTATTCCCAATCATACCTTCCGCTCCCTAATTGAAATTTTAATTTGGTATTTTCTCCATTTATGTTGAATGTAATGGAATCTAAGTTTTTGATGTTTCCACTTCCGCCAAGAAAATAAATTTCAATCGCATTGGTTAGGGAAGATACAGATTCAGGAAAAAAAAGGGTATGATTGAATGGATGATTTTTATCTTCTAATACAGTAAAGGTAATCTTTCGATTTTGCCGAAAAAGTTCCACCTTTGTCATTTTTCCGGACAATACTGCATAGTTTTGGGTCGCCGTCACACTGCTTTCTAAATTCCGCTTAAATAGATCACCTTCTATAGCAGCAGTGGCACTTCTAGACATCAGTTGAGGAATCAGCACTAAGCTGGCAGCGATAGACAATACGAGTAAACTTTCCAGCAGTAAAAAACCTTTTTGATTTTTTAACATATCCTCTTATCTCCTTTACTCTTTTTTTAATGTCACCACTCCATTGGTTACTTTCAACGTTTGAGTTGCTTGTTCTACCTGGTTATCATTCAAGTATTTTTTAGTCCCTAGTACATTAAACGTATTTGCGTCTGTCAATCCTGCCGAGTCTTCCGTCATAAGATACAGATCCAATTGCGTTTGGACGACAGTCGCAAATGCGGCGTTTCCTGTTGAATCAATAGAATCTTTGCTTTTGGATAAATTAGGAATGACTAACAACATGATCACGGATATGACAAAAAGAACAATCACCATTTCAATTAATGTAAACCCTTTATTAGATAGTACTTTCGTGTTTTTCAAAATATCCCCTCCTCAAATAAACTATACATAGGTAACAACAAAGCTAAATAAACACACAAAATAATTAACGCAATAAGGATAAAAATAAGCGGTTGGATGTACGAAAAACTTTTCTCAATAGCTCCAGTAAAACGCTGCTTACAGTCTTCTGAATATACTGCCAATTCACTCCCTAACTGACTAGTAGCTTCTCCATGCATGACGATCAATCCTAGTTCTTCATTAAAAAAAGGCAAATCATTCATGGATTCCTTAAAGTTCTTCCCTTCCATCAACGATTGTTCTATTTTCACAGCGACTTCCTGCATTAATTTAGTCGTTGAGCGTGTCTGCATTAAGCTGATCATTTCATTTAATTGCAGACCACTTTTAAATAATTGACTCCATTCATAGCTGAAATAATGCGTGTAGTACAATCGGATCAACTTGCCAAAGTATGGGATCGACGTTAAAATCTTTGCTCTTTTGACAGCCGATTGTTGCGCTAAATGACCATAAAACAGGAGGACTACAACTAACCCTGCTATAAGAACGGCTGCAACCAAGTATGGAAAATATTGCACAAATGCAATTGAAAGCAATGCTGCTATTGACTGTTCTTTGCTTTGTCCTATACCCAGCTGCATTAAATTAGGCAACAATATGGTGCGGATAACCAGTACTACTCCTGTCATAAATCCAAGTAGCAAAATGGGGTATTGCAACAGTTTTAACAGCTGCTTCTCTTGATGGCTCTTTTCTTCCAGGTATTTTCCGCTCGTCCGCAACGCTTCAGCAAAACGGCCATGAACCAAAGATAAATAAATCTGAGCAGTTATTCGTTCTGAAAAATCCAATTGTTTCAGCATTTCATCAAATCGTTTTCCTTTTTCCAAGCCTACGAGAATAATGGTTATCCATTCGGCTTCTTTAGGCATGATGGTGGCCAAAAATTGCAAAGCTTCTTTTAGCGCAAATCCTTCGGAAATCAGCGTAGACAATTTAATTAAAAAAGAGGCTTGTATAGCTGTTTCCTTTGATTTAAGGAATCTGGTATTTTTGGCAGTTTTCTTCACTGACGTATCCATATGCAGTCGCCTTTCGCAATAAATGATTAAACGTTCGATTGGCCGTTGTTGTCTTTTGTGGTTGATCCAGTTGATGTTTAGACATCACTTCATACAATACAGCACGTTTATTTTCCGTTTTATAGTGCCCGCACGCTAATTGGCAATCTCCTTGACACAACGGACAATAACGCGGGATTAACTTTTGATATACGATTCCTAATAGGGATTGCCGAAGCTGCTCTTTAGAAACGCCCAGCTCTTCCAAACGAGAAAGTACCCCCAAGGCATTTTTCGCGTGGATGCTGGCAAGAATTAGGTGTCCTGTTAAAGCCCCTCTGATAGCCATTTTAGCCGTTTCTTCATCGCGTATTTCGCCAATGATCAAAACATCGGGATGATGACGCAAGCTGGAACGTAGTAAAGTCGAATAGGAGATTCCAGCTTTTTCATTGACCTGACACTGCAAAAAGCTTGGCTCTTCTATCTCTACAGGATCTTCGACGGTTATAACCTGCTGTTTATGCTTCTGTGAACTTTCTCGAATCAATTGATACATCGTAGTGGTTTTGCCTGAACCAACCGGACCTGAAAAAAGCAGCAAACCGCTTTTGAATTTAGCTAGTCGTTCAATTTCTTGTACTTCTTGCTGGAAAAAAGCAGTCGTTCGCAGCAATCGCTGCTTCACTTGGTTCAATAACCGGATAACCATCGTTTCTTGGGCACGGTAGTTGGTGATTGTTGAAAAGCGCAACGCACATACCCCATACTCATTTTCTAAATTAGCTGACCCACTCTGCGGTCTCCTTCTTTCTCCTACATCCATATTGGCAATGTATTTAAAATAGGAAATTAATCGCTCTCCTTCGATGGCTTCGACTGTTTTATGAAGCACCATATTTCCTCCAATCCTAAAATAAATCAAGAATACAGCCTCTCCTTCCGGTAAAATATGAATGTCGCTTACGCCTGTAAAATGGGCTTTCGCGATCATTCCGGAAGCCATTTCTTCCAATTCCATAAAAAACCTCCTTTCTATTGACCCTCTAAACGAGTTTACATGTTGTCATTTTGCTTTTTATTGTAGGGCTTCTACTCCCATACGGTGTATTACCTTAATATAGGTCAATTGCTGGATTTTTCATTTTTAGCGTAAAAAAAAATCGCAACTCGAATTTTTTCGAGTTGCGAATCTTTTTTTTATTCCATTTCAGCGTTGTGATAAACTTCAGAAACGTCATCATCATCTTCAAGTTTAGAGATCAATTGTTCAAATGTTTCTTTTTTATCTTCCGGCAATTCAATATAGATTTGTGGGACCATTGTTACTTCAGCTTGAGCTAAAGTGTAGCCTTCTGCTTCTAGAGCATCACGCACATCTGCCACATCAGACGGATCTGTGTAAACTTCAAAAACCGGTTCTGAAGTTTGCAGTTCTTCACCGCCAGCTTCTAACACACTCATCATCATCGTGTCTTCATCCACATCAAGACCTTCACGTTCGATAGCAATGTATCCTTTACGGTCAAACATGTAACTAACAGAACCTTTTTCCCCTAATGATCCGCCATTTTTATTAAATGCCGTTCTCACATTGGTGGCAGTACGGTTTAAATTGTCTGTTAAAGTGTGAACCAAAATGGCAATTCCATTTGGCCCATATCCTTCATAAGATACTTCATCGTAGTTTTCACCTTCACCCGCTGAGGAAGCTTTTTTAATCGCCCGTTCAACATTGTCATTCGGCATATTGTTAGATTTGGCTTTATCTAATACCAAACGTAATTGAGGGTTATCGTTGGGGTCAGGTCCACCACTCTTTGCAGCCATATAGATTTCTCTCGATAACTTTTGAAAAACTTTAGCACGTTTAGAATCTTGTGCATTTTTGCGTCCTTGGATATTGTTCCATTTCGAATGTCCTGACATCCACAATTCCTCATTTCGTTATAATATTGTTGTTTCATTCAAGCCTTACTATTTTACCAAAAATGACAACTAGTCGCAACACCGCCATATCACGGTTTTACAATTCTTTAGGCTCGTTTAAATTTTCTTTTTGATTTATAAGATTTTTTCCACACTAAAAAATAGATTAAAGCGAAAATGATTGCCGTAAGCGCCCCAATGCTGTCTAAAAATATATCTTCTAACAAAGGTGTCCTATCAGGTGTCAACCCTTGATGGAACTCATCAAAAGAAGCATATCCAACTGCCAGCATCCATGAAAGAAGTGCCGTCAAGTAAATGCCGCTTACTCGATCCTTTAATCCTAAAAACCAAAAAAGGGCCAATAAAAAATACGAACCAAAATGAGCTGCTTTTCGGATAAAGAATTCAATAAAATCATTGTAGCCGCTAGCACCTATACTCACTTCGCTGCCTGCATACGTAAAACGAACATGACTCAATAAACCTTTTAAGGGTTCATTTGCCAATAATTGGTCCAATAGGCCAGTGACTGATTGATCGCCGTAAGGTTGGGAAGAACTGTAAAAAAGTACCCCCATCATTAAAAAGGCCATGCCCAAGTAGATAGTACTTTTGATAGTTGTATTCATAATTCTCTCCTCATTTTCGTGTTAAAATAAACTTCAATTATATATTTTACCGTAAATACATAGATTTTTGTATAAATTAATTCTACAATAAGAGAGGAAGATTAAAATTTAGAAAGGAAGTTATGGATGAAATATAATATTAACTGGGACATGGACTCTGTTTTTTCCGGTGGAAGTTCATCCGCCGATTTGCAAGAGAAAGTCCAGCTCATGAAACAGCAGTTAACAGATTTTTCTCAGAAAATAACCGATTGGGAATGGAAGAATGATCAACCATTATACACGGAGCTAAAAGATATTTTAACCTTACAGGAAGCACTCTCTTTTGGTTTGAGCGAGTCCAGTACCTTTATTCGCGGTCTAATGTCTGCTGATGTTACCGATAAACAAGCCGGTGCTGTTTACGGAAAGATTACTGAGATACGCAGCTCTTTTTCTACTGTACTAACTGTTTTAACGAAAAAGACAGTGGCTATCCCAGATAGTGAATGGGAAAAACTGATTTCACAACCTCCGTTTAATGAAGTTGCTTTCGTCTTAAACGAAGATCGGACTCAAGGGAAAGAATTATTAAGTGAAGAGGAAGAAGCTTTGATCAATAGTTTATCCTTGGATGGATTTAATGGCTGGGGTGATCATTATAACTCTATCGTTGCCACTATCTCCATTCCTTTTACGGAAAAAGACGGTAGTATCACGCAGCTTTCCGCTGGGCAAGCTCAGAATAAAATGGAGTCTGACCCAGATACAGCCGTTCGTCAGCAACTATTTACGGAGTGGGAAAAAGTCTGGAGCAAAAAAGCTCCTTTGTTTTCTGATTCTCTAAATCATTTAGCCGGTTTTCGTTTAGCAAATTATAAAGCGCATGGCGTAACAGACTTTATGAAACGGCCATTGGAATACAACCGTATGAGCAAAGCTACTTTAGATACTATGTGGGAGACGATCAATACCAATAAATCCATTGTCGTAGACTACTTAAATCGCAAAGCTGCTTTGCTCGGCAAAAATCAGCTTTCATGGGCAGATGTAGAAGCGCCCGTTTTATTAGGTGATTATGCACCTCAACGGTATCCTTTCGATAAAGGGGCAGACTTTATCGTAGAAAATTTCCGGAAATTCAGTGGAAAAATGGCTGATTTTGCTCAATACGCTTTTGATCACAGTTGGATAGAAGCAGAAAACCGAGGTGGAAAACGTCCTGGCGGGTATTGCGCCAATTTACCTGAGTCGGGTGAATCAAGGATATTTATGACTTATGCTGAGTCTCCAAACGAAGTATCCACTTTAGCTCATGAACTAGGACATGCTTTCCACAGCAGTGTGATGCGTGAATTACCAGCTTTGAATCGCGGTTATGCTATGAACGTTGCAGAAACGGCTTCTACTTTCGCAGAACTCATCGTTGCAGATGCGACCGTTCAAGAAGCTCAAAGCGAAGAAGAAAAAATCAATTTATTAGACAGCAAGATTCAACGTGCGGCTACGATGTTTATGAATATTCAAGCACGTTACCTTTTTGAAACTCATTTCTATAAAGAACGCCAAGAAGGCATTGTTACTGAAAATCGCTTAAATGAGTTGATGGAAGCTGCTCAAAAAGAAGCTTTTGAAAATAGTTTAAGTGACTACCACCCTGCTTTTTGGGCAAGCAAGCTGCATTTTTACAATACTGGAGTACCTTTCTACAATTTCCCTTATACATTTGGCTACTTGTTCAGTATGGGAATCTACGCCAAATCCTTAAATGAAGGAACAGAGTTTGAAGAACAATACATTTCCTTATTGCAAGACACGGGTTCTATGACTACTGAGGATCTGGCTCAAAAACATTTAAGTGTTGATTTGACTCAGCCTGACTTTTGGCAGCATGGAATCAATTTGATTGCAAATGATATTCATACATTTATGGCAATGACAGAAAAATATACTCATTAACTTATCGAAAGGACTGTTCACTATGAAATACAGTTTAACTTGGGACTTAGAATCTATTTTCCCTGGAGGAAGCGAATCTGCTGCATTACAAGACAAATTAGCTTTATTAGACAAACAAGCAACTGAACTAACCAACTCTGCTAAAGAATGGAATCCAGAGGCAGACAGCCCTAACTACACGGCCTTAGAAAAATTATTGAAGGTACAGAATGCTTTAATGGATGGAATCTCACAAACTTATACCTTTATTGAAGCTCTTCGTTCAGAAGACGTCAACAATAAACAAGCGGGAGCTTTATTTGGAAAGATTTTCGCTGTTACAAGTCGCTATCAAACAGCTCAAACTATCTTGACGAAAAAATTTGTACAAATTTCTGATACGGATTGGGCGCAATTGATTCAATTACCTGCTTTTAAGCCTGTTGAATTCGTTTTGAGTGAAACACGGTCGGAGGGAAAAGACCTCTTAAGTGAACAAGAAGAAAAGTTGATCAATGATTTATCCATCGATGGTTTTCAAGGTTGGAGCAATCACTATGATTCTCTAGTAGCTCAAATAGAAATCCCTTTTAAGGAAAAAGATGGAACAATTATTTACTTGTCAGCTGGACAAGCACAGAATAAAATGTACGGCGATCCAGATCCAGCCGTTCGTGAACAGCTCTTTGAAAATTGGGAAAAAGCATGGAGTTCACAATCTGCTCTGTTTTCTGACACGTTGAATCACTTGTCTGGGTTCCGTTTAGCGAATTATAAAGCACACGGTATTACAGATTTTTTAAAGAAACCGTTGGAATACAACCGTATGAAACGTGAGACGTTGGACGCTATGTGGAAAGCTATTAGCGATAACAAACAACCTTTTGTCGACTACTTAAATCGGAAAGCTCAATTATTAGGAAAAAATCAGTTAGCTTGGCAAGATATCGAAGCTCCTGTTATTGTCGGAGATGCTAAACCGAAAAAATATCCTTATGATGAAGGTGCTGATTTCGTAGTAGAAAACTTCCGTAAATTTAGTCCTAAAATGGCTGATTTTGCTCAACAAGCCTTCGATAATCAATGGATTGAGGTGGAAGATCGTCCTGGAAAAGCTCCCGGCGGTTATTGTTCAAGTCTTCCAGAAAGCAAAGAATCACGTATTTTTATGACGTATTCTGAATCTGCTAATGAAGTAGCTACCCTTGCTCATGAATTAGGCCATGCTTTCCATAGCGATGTGATGAAAGATCTGCCGGCAATGAACCAACAATATGCCATGAATGTTGCTGAAACAGCTTCTACATTTGCAGAACTCGTCGTTTCAGATGCTACGGTCAAAGATGCTAAAACAAAAGAAGATAAAATAACATTATTAGACAGCAAAATGCAAAACGCTTTAGCCATGTTCTTGAACATCCATGCTCGTTTCTTGTTTGAATCTCATTTTTATGAAGAAAGACAACAAGGTATCGTAACTGATGAACGCATTTCAGAATTAATGAAAGAAGCTCAAAAAGAAGCTTATCAAGGTGCTCTAAGCAATTATCACCCTACTTTCTGGGCCAGTAAATTGCACTTTTATATCTCAGATGTTTCTTTCTACAACTTCCCATACACTTTTGGATACCTGTTCAGCTTAGGTATTTACAACAGCTCTGTAGAAGATGGAGCAGGTTTTGAAGATAAATACATCGGCTTACTGAGAGATACTGGCCGTATGACCACTGAAGAATTAGCTCAAAAACACCTGAATGTCGATTTAACAAAACCAGACTTTTGGCAAGCAGGTATTTCTTTAGTGAAACAAGATGTGGAAACTTTCTTGGAATTGACCGAACGTTATCTAAAATAATGTTTTAAATAAAAACTAAGACCACCTATCAAGCTATTTCTTGATAGGTGGTCTTAGTTTTATTTTTTTTCAGTAGCCTTATTTGAAGATTTAGGTACCAATACCGTTAAATGCTGCGGCAATACTTGCAATGTCAGAGGTAAAGAATCACCTTCGTCACCATCGACATTTGCTACTAATTCTTTCGTTTCCTTTATTTGGATCGTTCCTGTTTTAAATTTTCGGTAAATAACTTTTTCATCCTCAATTGCTTTACCAGTAAATATTTTTGGAATCACTTTCAGCTTATCGATAACTGTTTTTCCTTTTAATGCCAACAAATGCAAATACCCATCATCTGTACTTGCATTAGGCAATAATGACTCAAATCCTCCTACTGAATTGGTTAGAGCTACTAAGACCAGAATAGATTCTTGCAAAATTTTTTCTTCATCCAAATCCAATTCAAAAGTGTAAGCTTCATTAGTACTAAGAGCTTTTGTTCCTTCTAAAAAATAAGCTAAAGGCCCTAGTTTAGTCTTTTGTTCTACATCGACCCCTTGTACTGCTTTTGGAATAGACCCAATAGCCACAACATTCGCAAAATAATGGTCATTGATTTTACCAATATCCAACTGTTTTCTCTCTAAAGTATCCAACCGAGCGATTGCTTCTTCAGGATCTAGAGGAATCCCTAATGCTCTGGCTAAATCATTTACTGTTCCTAAAGGAATAAAACTAAAGTCGGGCCTATATTCTTGTTCTGCTAATCCATTTATGCCTTCATTTACTGTCCCATCTCCCCCCATTACAAAAACAGCTGCTATCCCTTCCTCAGCTGCTGTTCTGGCAAAGTAAGCAGCATCTCCGCCTTTTTCCGTAAACTTAACGGTTACTTTATCATAGATCCCTGATAATTTTTTTTCAACTGCACCTGCTAAATTTTCAGCTTGTTCATTACCCGATGAAGGATTTACGATCAATACTGCTTCACCCATTCACATCACCTCATTTATCATTTCAAAACTTGTATAATTCTATTTTACGCATTTTAGATTTGTATAGCTACTTTAATGCTAGAAAAGACGCATAAAAAGAAGTTTTAAACTCTTCTTTTTATACGTCTCTTTTTTACATATTATTTAGCTCTATTTTAATATCTACCATAGAATACTGTGAAATTACCCCAATATACATTAGATTTGAAGTTGCTTACATAAGCTGGACCAGTGCTTGATTGAGATCCAACCATACTTCCATTACCTGTATAAATAGTTACATGGAAGATTCCACTTGGACTGCCATTGTTACTAAAGAATACTAAGTCTCCTGGTTGAGGGCTTGTTACTTTAGTTGATGAAGTATATTGAGCTCTTGAGTTACTTGGAATAGATTTTCCGGCTTTTGCAAAAACATATTGCGTAAATCCAGAACAATCGAATCCACTAGTTGACTTTCCACCCCAGCGATAAGGTATTCCTTGACCAGTTAGGCTGCCAGCAACTTGTAATACACTTCCGCTGGATACCACTGGTGCTTTTTCTTGTTCTTTTTCCTTCTCAGCTTCTTCTTTTGCTTTTTGAGCTGCTTGTTGTGCTTTTTCGCGCTCTCTTTGTTCTTTAGCTTGCTGTTCTCTTTCAGCTTGTGCCTTTTCTTGAGCTTCAGCTTTTTGAGCTGCTGCTTGGCTTGCTTGATTGTTATTTTGAGAAGATGGAGATGCAGTTTCTGTAGTTGAACTTGCATTTGATTCTGTATTCACGGCTTCAGTTGTTTCTGATACAGTCGCTGCAACAGACTCTTCTTGAACAGTCTCTTCAGAACTAGCTGTACTTTCTTCTTGCTCAGCGGCTGCAATTTGCGCTGCTTCTTCAGCTTCAGCAGCAAGACGCTCTTCTTCTTCTTTTTGTAATTGAGCTTCTGCTTCTGCTTGAATGCTCGTAAATTGAGCGACTTCTTGTTCAGCAGCTTCTTTTTGAGCAAGGAATGCAGAAATATCTTCTTCAGTAGTGGCCTTTTCCATAGCTAATTGAGCAACCAACACTTCTTTTTCTAGTAATTGTTGATCCATTTCTGAACGAGTTTGCTCTAATTCCATAGCAATTGCATTTTGTTGGTTGATCTTTTGTTCTGTTTGTTCAGTTTTCTTTACTACAGCTTCTTGATCGGCAATTTGTTCTTGAACTAAACTTTTATTTGCATCTACTAAGTCTGTTACTACATCAATTCTTCCGATGATATCGGCTAAAGATTCTGATTCAAGGATAAAATCTATGTAATTTTGACTGTATCCACTAGTTTGAACTGTTCGTGCTTGTTCTTTTAACTTTTCATTTCGTTCAGCTATTTTTGCTTCCAGCACTTCGATTTCATCTTTTAATGTTTGCATTTCTTTTTGAGCTGCTTCAATATCTTTGGCTAGTGCAGCAGTTTTTTCTTCATTATTGGTGATATTATTTGTAATAGTTTTTAATTCACTTTCAGTTGTAGAAACTTGAGATTGAATTTGGTTTAATTGAGTATTTTTTTCATTGATCAATAATTGAGTATTTTCAGCTTCTTTTTGAGCTTCTTCAATCTTATCAGTGTATTGTTCAGCTGCGACTTGAGTTGGTAAAATAAGGGAGCTAAATGTCATCGTTCCTAATAATGCGATAGTTACAAATTTCTTTTTCACAGAATCTTCTCCTCCAACGGTTGTTTTACTTCTTTCAAAGTCAAGGTATCCTTCTGGAATCCTTTTTACGATAAACGAAGTATAGCATACCTTATATATCAGCAATGTAACGTCAATATTACAGAATGATTAACAGCTCATTTGTCGAAATTCAGTCACAACTCCATCAAAAAAAAACTTTTATTTTCCTTTTTTATTGCTTTTCTCCCAAACTACTTAAACGCACACTCTATATGATGATCATTCATCAAGCCAGCAGCTTGCATATACGCATAACAAACGGTTGGACCCACAAAGGAAAATCCTTTTTTCTTTAAATCTTTCGATAATTTTTGTGACAATTCGTTTTGTGTCGGCACTTCTGACTCATCCCTAATTTGATGATCAATTGGTTGTCCATCTACATAGCTCCATAAATAGTGATTAAATGAGCCCCATTCTTTTTGAACTTCAATAAGAGCTTTTGCATTTGTCACAATAGATTTCACTTTTAACCGATTGCGAATAATATCAGGACTTTCTAAAAGTTGGGCTTGTTTTTCTATAGTATAGTCTTTGATAATATCTGGATTGAAATCATCAATAGCTTGACGATAGTTCTCTCTCTTTTTAAGGACGGTTTCCCAACTTAATCCTGCTTGCATGGTTTCAAGGATCAGCAGTTCAAATAATTTTGCATCATCATGCAATGGTTTTCCCCATTCTTTATCGTGGTACGCTTTCAGCAAATCTGTTTTTGCCCAAGAACATCGTTTCATCTTCATTCCTTCTTCCTCTACTTTTAAGAATTTCTGCTTATATGTCTTTTTTTCATCACTTTTTCCAAGTCCTTGATTTTATTTCTTTATATGGTGTATAATGTGTTGCTAGAATAGCAGACTTATATAGGTAAACCGTTTTTGCCTATTGTTTAGTGAATATTTTGGAGGTTATAACATTGACTATGGATTATCGAGTACTACTTTATTATAAATACACTACTATCGAAGAGCCAGAAGAATTTAGACGTCAACACCTTGCTTTTTGTAAAGATAACGAATTAAAAGGAAGAATTCTAGTGTCTGAAGAAGGTATCAACGGTACTGTTTCCGGTACTATTGAGGCTACTCAACGCTATATGGATACTATGCGTGCTGATGACCGTTTTTCAGATATGGTCTTCAAAATAGATCCCTCTGAAGGTCACGCATTTAAAAAAATGCATGTTCGTTACCGTCCAGAGATTGTCTCATTAAATTTGGAAGATGATGTGGATCCTAATGAAACTACAGGGAAATACTTAGAGCCAAAAGAATTCCGTGAAGCCTTGTTGGACGAAAATACAGTTGTCATCGATGCTCGGAATGACTATGAATTTGACTTAGGTCATTTTAGAGGCGCTGTACGTCCAGACATTAAAAATTTCCGTGATTTACCAGAATGGATTCGTGAAAACAAAGAACAATTTATGGATAAAAAAGTAGTTACTTACTGTACAGGTGGAATTCGATGTGAAAAATTCTCCGGCTGGTTATTAAAAGAGGGCTTCGAAGATGTTGCCCAATTGCATGGCGGAATTCACACTTACGGCACCGACCCAGAAGTTCAAGGAGACTTATGGGATGGAAAAATGTACGTATTTGACGAACGCATCAGTGTCCCAATCAACCGTAAAGAACACGTGGTTATAGGAAAAGACTGGTTTGACGGAACTCCTTGCGAACGTTATGTGAACTGTGGCGATCCAAAATGCAACCGCCAAATTATTACCTCTGAAGAAAATGAACACAAACATTTACGCGGTTGTTCTCATGAATGTCGTATTTCTCCAGAAAACCGCTATGTCAAAGAACACCATTTAAGTCGTGAAGAAGTTGCCGAACGTTTAGCAGCTATCAGCGAAAAATTGCCTGAAACAGTTTAAAAAGGAAAGAACATTTGACCAATCAAAAAAAGCCGTCTGACGCAAAGCTCATTTGCACCAGACGGCTTTTTTCATAGTATCGACTCTTTAGTGAATCTAGCCAAATCTTTACTATCCTTTATAAGCTTTTTCCAATTCAGCAATATCCATTTTTTTCATTTGCAAAAAGGCATCTGTGACGCGTTGCTTTTGTTCCTCATCTTTAGTGTCCATCAAGTCCTCTAAAATACTTGGAGAAATTTGCCAAGATACACCAAAGCGGTCTGTCAGCCACCCGCATTGTTCTGCTTCAGGAACTACAGAAAGTTTGTTCCACAAGAAGTCGATTTCCTCTTGCGTATCACAATTCACTAATATCGAAAAAGCTTCATTGAATTTAAACGCATGTGCTTCCACACTATCCATCGCTGAAAATTCCTTTCCTGCCAAAGTAAATGATGCATACTGCAGCATACCGTCTTGTTCAGGATTCTCTTTAGGATCATAGTAAGAAACGTTTTCTACTTTACTGTTTTCAAATAGAGACGTGTAAAAATCAATAGCTTCTTTTGCTCTTCCAGCTTGTTCACCAGCATACATCAAATTAGGAACGATTTTTTGCTCAAACGGCTGATTTGCATAAAATAGCTGCCATGAAACACCATAGCGGTCATTTATCCAGCCATACCACTCATTAAAAGGATAGTTGCCTAAATCCATTAAGACTGTCCCTTTTATTGATAAAGCTTTCCATAGATGATTGATTTCTTCTTTCGTAGTACAATTCACCATGAGGGAAATAGACGGATTTAATTGGAAAATGGGCCCTGCTGAGATAAACATGAAATCTTGTCCCTGTAATGTTAACGATACGGTGTCCGAATCGCCAGCAGGGGTCCCATGAAGTTGAACAACAGAATCTATTGTTGAATCTTCAAACAAAGAGGTGTAAAATTCGGCTGCTTCTACAGCTTCTTTATCAAACCAAAGATGTGGCACTATCTTTTGCATGTTAAACTCTCCTTTTTTATAGCCATCTTTTTTCATTTATCCATCTATATGCAATGACTGGTGAACGATTTGTGAATAAGGAACAACGTATAATCCATTTTCTTGAGACCATTCAGCATAGATAATTTTTTCAGGATCTGGATATCCAGCATTCGACAGTTCTTCCAACAACCAGTTTTTTTCTTTTCCAATGCTTTTGAGCGTCTTTTCCTCCATCTGGCCTTCATCAATCAGTAAGACGGTCAAAATAGACTCTACGTCAGATTTTTTCATCACGCTCACTTCTCCACCCGTCTCTAGGATAACGTAACGGGCTTCTTCCAAAGAAAAACAATTTTGACTTCTCAGCAATGCACGTAACTGTTCCATCTCCATGTGATTTTTCCCTAGTTCCTCTTCATTCAATTGGCCATTTTGAATAAGAACGCTGGGTTTCCCTTTAACGATATGATTGATTTCATCATTTTTCTGGACAAATACTTCTATCCCATAAATCAACATTCCCCAAACAGCTAAAGCAAATAAAATATGTCCAGCATGGACAGCATCATCATAAATGGACTCTTCAAGTATCCCTCCTAAAACGAGTGTATAAATCAAATCAAAGGGGGTGATTTCAGACATGGCTTTTTTCCCTAACGTCCGCATAACAATCAACAAACCAACTAATCCAACTAATAATTTGATCCCTATAGTGACAAACATTTTTCGACCTCCTACTATTCTACTGAATAAAAAAGGGGATTGAATTCCTTTTTTGTTTCTCCTTTAATTGTAAACCGTCACAACAAAAAATCCATCAAAGAGACTTAAAAAAAAACAAAAAAGAGGTATTCGTATAAGAGAACAATTCTTACACAAATACCTTTTTTAGTGGTTTCTTCTAACTGAGTATTAAGGCATCTTCATTCAACACACTACCGCTGTTTTTATGGAATAATTCCAGTAGACCTGGAATGGTTAACTGTTGTTTTTCTTCTCCCGTAATGTCCACCACAATATGTCCTTCATTCAACATGATCAATCGATTTCCATATTGAATAGCTTGTTCCATATTATGTGTGATCATTAAAGCCGTCAAGTTTTCTTCCTGAATAATTTTATTGGTCAAGTTCAATACCATTTGACTGGTTTTTGGATCTAAAGCAGCAGTGTGTTCATCCAATAATAATAATTTAGGGGTTACCAAACTAGCCATCAACAGCGTAACGGCTTGACGCTGTCCGCCTGATAACAATCCAATTTCCATTTTCATTCGTTTTTCCAGTCCTAACCCCAATCGTTTCAAGGCTTCTTGAAACAGTTCACGTTGCTCTTCTTTTACTCCTACTCCAAACCCGCGTTTTTTTCCTCTCTTCCAAGCAACTGCCATGTTTTCTTCTATAGTTAAACGAGAAGCTGTTCCCATACGAGGATCTTGAAATACGCGGCCAATATATTTAGCTCTCTTCATTGTCGGCTCTTTGGTGATGTCTTTTTCATCTAACAGAATCGTGCCTTCATCTACCATAAAACTTCCTGCAATACTGTTCATTAAGGTAGATTTTCCGGCTCCATTTCCTCCAATAATCGTGATAAAATCTCCTTCGTTTATCGTCAAATCGATCCCTTTTAACACGTGGTTCTCATTCACTGTACCCATTTCAAAACTTTTATGGATATTTTTCATTTCTAAAACAGGTCTCATAAAACTTCGGCTCCCTTCTTATTCTGTGGACGAATATTTTTTCTCGATTTTCCTGGCAGTTTAACTAGGGGAGAGGCTAAAGCTGCAATCAGCAGTAATGCAGAGAATAATTTCAGGTCTTGCGGATCAACGTTCATTTCTAGTACTAACGACAGCATCAAACGATACAGAATAGAACCTATAACGATAGTCATCAATCGTTTAGCAAATGTCATATTTCGGAAAATGACTTCCCCAATAATAATAGAAGCTAATGCGATAACAATCGTCCCGATACCGCTACTGATATCTGCAAATCCATTGTCTTGAGCAATCAATCCACCTGACATGGCAATCAATCCATTACATAACATATAAGAGATGATTTCCATTTTATCGGTATTGATCCCGTTTGCTTCACTCATCTCTGGATTGTCCCCTGTTGAACGAATTGCCAATCCTGTTTCTGTACTGTAAAAGACTTTTAAACATAGAATGACAAGAATTACTACGATTCCACCTACTACAAAAGTAGACAGCTTTGTCCCTACGCCCCACGATTCTACTGTTCTCATCAAAGTCGGTTCACCTAACAAATTGACATTGGCTTTTCCCATAACCCTTAAATTAATCGAATAAAGCCCTGTCATCGTAATGATTCCAGAAATCAAAGAAGGGATTTTCAATTTGGTGTGCAGCAATGCTGATATGACTCCAGCCAACATACCACTAACCAAGGCACACAATACGGCTATCCATGGTGGAACCCTGTTGACAATTAAAGTCGCTGTAATAGCTGCTCCTAATGGGAAACTACCTTCCGCTGTCAAATCAGTAATATTCAAGATTCGAACATTTAAATAAACTCCTATCGCCATCACTGACCACAATAAGCCTTGGGACGCACTTGATAATAAAATATCCATTAATTTTTACCGCTCCTTCATTTACAACCGCAAATTGTTTTATTCTGGCAATACAATACTATCCGGATCGATACCTAATGCTTCTGCCATTTCTTTATTGACAACTAATTCCAAACTATCAGAAGTTTCAACAGCGATATCTGCTGGATCAGCATCTTCTTCAATAATTTTCAGGGCCATTTTTGCTGTTTGCCGTCCTAAATCTTCATAATTGATCCCATATGTTGCCAACCCTCCAGCTTCTACTTGTTCAGCTGATCCAGCAACAACCGGCAATTGATATTCGATGGCAATATTTCCTACAGTTGCTGCTGTACTGGCCAGTGTGTTGTCTGTTGGAATATATAATCCGTCTACATCTTGTGCTAAAGTTGTCAATACTTGCTGTACATCATTTGTTGAGGCCACCGTTAACACTTCAACAGTAACTCCTTCAGCTTCTAAAGCTTCTATAGCTAAGTTTGCTTGAATCTCTGAATTGGGTTCTCCAGCGTTATAAATAATTCCGATCGATTCTGCTTCAGGTGTAAGTGAAAGCAGAAGTGCTATTTGTTCTTCAATGGGAACCATATCGCTTGTTCCCGTAATGTTGCGTCCTGGAGCTTCATTACTGTCGACTAATCCTGCATCAACAGCATCCGTAACAGCTGTGAAAAGGATCGGGTCTCCACTTGTTTCATTAGCTAATGACTGAGCTGCTGGAGTCGCAATAGACAAAATAACATCGTTTTCTCCTACCAATTGCTGACTCATACTTTGAAGGTTCGCTTGATCTCCTTGAGCATTTTGGTAGTCGACTGTTAAGTTTTCTCCTTCTTTGTAGCCTGCATCCTCTAATTCAGCTAAAAAACCTTTACGAGCTGAACTTAATGATTCGTGTTCCATAAACTGCAGGACTCCTATATCGATTGAGCCATCATCTGCCGAACTACCTGAACCACAAGCTGCTAATACCAATCCAGCTAGTAAAGTGATTCCTCCTGCTACTACTTTTTTCATTTGTGTTGTTTTTTTCATTTTCATTTCCCCCTAGTTTTTTTTATTTATTTGATGCAACATTTTTCTTTCCTCACCTCTCTTTAAATAAAATAAAAGCACCTATTTAGATGATAAAAATCTAAATAGGTGCAAATCGTATACATTATTGATTGATTTTTTTAGCAGCCACTTAGATTTTTTCATCTATGCGGCTGGTTTTTAAACATTCTAAAATGCTTTAGCCACTATAGACACAAACTTGGTTCTGTTTGCATCCATAATGTTTATGTCTACAAACAGCGTCTAAAATAGCTAAAGTAAAAATTATTCAGATTTATGTGTTCTTTTATTATCAGTGTTTTCATTAAGAATCACTCGCAATCTAAATTTGATATTATTAGTATAATGGAATGATAATGAGAATGTCAACCGCTAAATTAAAACAAACTCATTTTAGTACCGCCTTATTTTAATTCTTATTGAATAGTTCTTTTAATTTTGAACGTTTAGTTGACAAAATAACACTTTTTAGCAACTATATTTTTTGTCATTAAGATAAAAATTTTCTTTTTTTTTTATATTTGGTATAATGAGCGGAGCAATATGGAAGATACAAGAACCTGATTTAGATAGGGAAATACTGTACTTCCTTTTTTTATATTCTAATTTGCAACGATACTTTATAGATTATGAGGTGATTTACATTTGAACGATTCTGGAAATAATAATGGTCCTTCTCTATGGGATAAGATTTCACAAACCGGAAAGTCTGTTTATCAAGAAAGTGCCCGTTTTATACGTAAGAGCTGGGAAACTTTTAGTGATGAAATTTATCCCAAAGTAAGATCATCTGTAAAAAGGACTTATCTTTCGTGTAAAAAAGGGTTAAAAAAAGGCTGGCTTTCATTTAAAACATTTAGTCTGGCTCTTTTAGCGAGAATAGGAGCTTTCTTTTCTTCTACTAAGGAAAGTTTGCAAAATAAGTGGACTGCCTTCCAGGAAGAAAGAAAAAAGAATAACGAACAGACTGTCGAAAATGAAGCTTCTTATGCTGATGAAGAGAATATGGATTCTACAGAGGTATCTTCTGAAGACAATGAGAAATCCTCTACCTTCTTAGGAAAAGCTGTTTTTGGTTTCAATGTAGCTTACAACGTGACTAGAAATCTTGTTATTATTCTTACGATTCTTTTGCTTATTGGTGGAGCTTTTGCAGGCGGAGCTGGAATGGGGTTGTTCGCTTCATTGGTATCCGGACAAGAGCCGCCTGATTATGAAGAAATGCAATTAGCCATTGGCAATGTAGAACAAACCTCTACTATGTATTATGCTGGCGGAGAAACAATCAGTGATTTTAGGTCTGATTTAAAAAGGACTAATATTCCATTAAGCGAAATTTCTGAGGACGTCCTTAACGGTATCGTTGCTACAGAAGATGAATACTTCTGGGAACATCCTGGAGTTGTTCCAAAAGCGGTATTGCGTGCGCTGGTACAGCAATTACTGGGATCTAGCGTATCCTCAGGCGGATCCACTTTGACGCAACAATTAGTCAAACAACAAATTTTATCTCCTGAAGTTACCTTTGAAAGAAAAGTAAATGAAATCTTGATTGCCTTTCGGGTAGAAAATTATTTTTCCAAGGAAGAAATATTGCAGGCTTACCTGAATGTCTCCCCATTCGGCAGAAATAGTTTGGGGCAAAATATCGCTGGTGTACAGGAAGCTGCAACAGGTATCTTCGGTGTAACTGCCAAAGACCTCACACTTCCGCAAGCGGCTTTCATCGCAGGACTTCCACAAAACCCAATCACTTATAGCCCTTATACAAATGCAGGTGAAGTGAAAGAAGATCAGTCAAACGGATTTAATCGAAAAAATGAAGTATTGTTCCGTATGTTCCGCGAGGGGTATATTACTGAAGAGGAATACAGCAGTGCACGTGAATACGACTTGACACAAGATTTCATTCTTCGTCAAGACAGCGAGCAAGAAACAAATTCTTTCGCGTACGATGCTGTGGAAACAGAAGCTCGTACAATCGTGATGGAAATGCTCTATACGACTGACGGATATACAAAAGAGGAAATTGATGCTGACTCTGATTTGTACCAACAGTACTATGAACGAGCTGACGATGATTTACGTCTAAATGGATATAAAGTGTATTCCACTATTGATAAATCCATTCATGATGCATTAGAAAAAGTGGCTTCTGAATATGGCCCTACTTTAGGACAAACGAAACAAGCTCCTGCCGTTTATGATCAAGACAGCGGTTCTTATATCCAACCAATGGAAGAAGATCCGAAAACCGGTGAATCTGTTCCTAAAATGGTGGATATCCAAGTTGGTTCTTCTCTGGTAGACAATGCAACTGGTCGAATCATTGCTTTTGTCGGTGGGACAAATTACATGGACAATATGCTGAATCATGGATTATACGTAGAAAGACAACCCGGATCGACCATAAAACCGATACTAGTCTATGCTCCTGCTTTAGAAAATGGTTTGATCACACCTGCAAGTATGGTGTCGGATTCACGTTTATTCGTGCCAAACTGGTCTAATGGACGGATTGAAGGGAAAGAAGTAACAAACGTCGGAAACGTCTATTCAGGTAAAAATGTTTCTGTCAGAGAATCTTTAGTGAATTCCATGAACATCCCTACATCTCGTATTTATTTAAAAATGTTAGAAGACAACTCTGCTCCTGGTGAATATCTGCCATTAATGGGAATTGGTGCAGATGCTGTTCATCCGAATGAATACAAAAATGCTGCATTAGCTCTTGGCGGTACAGGTAATACAGAGGTTAATGATGAAGGTGTGATTGTCAGCAGAACTTATGGTCCAACTATAGTAGAAATGGCCAGTGCTTATACTACATTAGCCAATAAAGGGACCCATGTTGATGCATTCCTTATTGAACGAATTGAAAACAAAAATGGTGAAGTGATCTACCAACATGAATCTGAAGCGACAAAAGTGTTCACTCCTGAAACTGCTTATATGACAGTTGATATTCTTAGAGGAGTTATGGAGAACAGTACTGTGAAAGGTACTGAAGATTTATTGAATTTCTCTGCAGATATTGCCGGAAAAACCGGAACATCTAATGATCGAGAAGATATTTGGTTTATTGGTATGACCCCTACAGTAACATTAAGTACTTGGATGGGTTATGACGTAGACAATATCTCCATCGAAACTGAAAACGGCGTTCACCCAAGTAAAAGAAATCTCAACTTTTGGGCTAGGTTAATGAATGCTGTGTATGAAAATAATTCTACTTTGATAGGTACGGATAAAACCTTTGTTCAACCAGAAGGCATCGTGACAGATACCATATTGGCTGAAACTGGTATGAAGTCTGGGGAGATTACAGTCCCAGCTGGTTCAGTTGCAGCAGCCCAACAGTCAGAATTGCAATATGCAAAATTTGAAGAAAGAGATTCAAACACAACTCCTTCCAGTTGGTTGCAAGATGGATCTAAAGTATCTATTTCTGGGCAAACGAAACAAGAGATTTTTGCAAGTGATAAAGTTCCAGGTACGACCACTTATGATTTCTTAATTGGTAGCCCAGCTCATATCCAAAATGCTTTTTGGAAATCAAAAGCTGGATCTGGTGCTCAGCCACCATCTAGTGAAGAGAACGAAACGGAATCTGAAGAAACATCTCCTGATGATGAAAACAGCGAAGAGTAGATTAAACTGAAAAAGCCGACCTTGGAATTTACCAAGGTCGGCTTTTTTGGATGATTAATTCTCTGAACGAGTCGTTCCTCTATTAGCTACATGATAAGGCAAGACAATTGTTTTTTCATCTGTTTCTTCCTTATTCATCAATTTAGTCAACAGTCTCATTGCTACCGCACCAATATCATATAGAGGTTGAGTAATAGTACTTAATTTTGGACGTGTCATTTCAGTCAATTTAGAATTATTTGCTGTTACAATTTCAAAATCTTCTGGTACTTTAACGCCTCTGTCCAGTGCACCATTCAAGATACCTACAGCTAATTCGTCATCTCCAACAAATGCAGCTGTAGCACCAGATTCAGCTAACTTAGTAAAGACTTCTTCTCCAGTAGTAAATGTATATTCTGATTCAAATACTAAACTTTCATCGTATTCCATATTAGCTTTTTCTAATGCTTCTTTGTATCCAGCTAAACGATATACACCATTGATCGGTTCAGTTTGCAACCCAGAAACAAAAGCAATTCTTTCATTACCGGATTTAATCAATTCTGTGACTACTTCTTCTGTCGCATTTTTGTAATCAATGTTTACACTGCCCATTTGATCATCAGGATCTACAGTTCCAGCTAAAACAACTGGGGTTTTAGAACGGGAAAATTCAGCTCTCATTTCATCTGTGATTTTGTGACCCATGTAGATGATTCCATCTACTTGTTTTGCAAGTAAGGTGTTTAACACTTGAACTTCTTTTACATCGTTTTGGTCTGAGTTAGCTAAAATAATATTGTATTTGTACATAGTTGCAATATCATCGATCCCTCTTGCTAAAGAAGAAAAATACAGATTCGTAACGTCTGGTATAATAACTCCTACAGTCGTTGTTTTCTTGCTTGCTAAACCTCGTGCTACGGCATTTGGACGATAATCCAAGCGATCAATAACATCCAAAACTTTTTTTCGTGTAGTAGGTTTTACATTCGGGTTGCCGTTAACAACACGAGAAACAGTTGCCATTGAAACATTTGCTTCACGAGCAACATCATAGATTGTAATTGTTTGTTTTTCCATTATAAGTATCTCCTTTAAATTCAGTTCTGTTCACTTTTTTATCTCACTTTTCAATATGTATAATCTACCAAATCTATCATAAGATTGCAAGCGGTTTATATTTATTTTCATGAAAATTTCACAATTGTTTTCAGACAGCGGTTTCAATTGTTCTTTTAAAGTAGTTATCTGGCCTATTTTAATGCTACAATAAGATAGAAAAACAAGTTCTCTAGAAAGTAGGTCATTAAAATGTTAAAACAATTAGAACTATTGCAAGAATGGTTGGAAGAAGAAAATAAAGAAGCAGTTTTTATCAATGATCCAGGAAACGTAGCTTACTTTAGTGGTTACGAAAGTGAACCGCATGAAAGAATTTTAGCTCTGATGGTTTTAAAAAACGCTTCTCCTTTTCTTTTTGTACCAGCTTTAGAAAAAGAAGATGCTTTGAATAGTGCATGGGAGTATGATGTATTTGACTACTTAGACCATGAAAACCCGTGGGAATTGATTCGCCAAGCGGTTGAACAGCGGGCAGGATCTTTAACAACCTTAGCTATTGAAAAGGAGTTTTTGACTGTTGCTCGTCTAGAACAATTGCAAATGGTATTCCCTAAAGTAAATTTTTCAGATGCTACTCCTAAAATCCAAGGGATGAAATTAATCAAAACAAAAGATGAAATACAAAAAATGAGTGAAGCTGGAAAATGGGCTGATAAAGCTTTAGAAATTGGGTTTAAAGCGATTAAAGAAGGTATTCAAGAACAAGAAATCGTAGCTGAAATTGAATACGAATTAAAAAAAATGGGTATCAAAAATATGAGTTTTGAAACAATGGTATTAACCGGAGACAATGCTGCTAGTCCACATGGTGTTCCTGGAAATCGACGTATTCAAAAAAATGATCTTGTTTTATTCGATTTAGGGGTTGTGCACGATGGGTATACCAGTGACGTGACACGTACTGTTGCCTTCGGAGAACCTAGTGAAAAAGCTCGAGAAATCTATGAGATTGTTTTAAAAGCGAATGAAGCGGCAATAGCAGCGGTCAAACCAGGGGTAACCGCTGGAGAACTCGATAAAATCGCCAGAGACATTATCACTGATGCCGGTTACGGTAAATATTTTAATCATCGATTAGGACACGGTTTAGGAAGCAGCGTACATGAATTTCCTTCCATTATGGAAGGAAACGATTTAGTGATTCGGGAAGGTATGTGTTTTTCTATTGAGCCAGGTATTTATGTTCCCGGTGTTGCCGGTGTTAGAATTGAAGATTGTGTATATGTAACTGCCGATAGTTGTGAAGTATTTACACATACTCCTAAAACATATACTAGTATTTCATAAAATACTGACTTTAAGAACATCAAAAAAGAGAAGCGGATTTTTAGTCCCGCTTCTCTCTTTTGATGTTCTAAATGAATCGTTAAATCCCTACATTTGTATTAGTAGTTTTTTCCCCATCACTATTTTCTTTTGTCTGTTCGGTACTAGTGTTGGTTGTACGATAATCAGGGTCTTCTTTTGCTTTTTCTTGATCATAATCGAAATCCATTGTAGCTCTTTCGACTTCTTTTTTCATATTATCAGAAGTAAATTGAGGCATTTCTTTTGCTTTTTCCATGTCAGAAATGACTTTTTCATTTTCTGTTTGGAAGTCTTCTTTTGCTTCTGAGCCTTTTTCTTTCATTTCATCCGTAGCATCTTTCACTTCAGACTGGATATCTTTTAAATCTTCTTTCGCTTCTTGTGTACTTGAAGACATTTGACTCTTCATTTTATTAGCTGTATCTTTCAAACTGATTTTAATGTCATCTGTTGCATTTACTGCAACATCTTTCATTTCAGTTCCTTTTTCTTTTGCAATTTGTGAATATTCTTTAGCTGTTCCTTTAGCCTTATCAGCTTGGTCAGAAAGATCTGATCTCAATTCTTTCCCTGATTTAGGTGCAAATAACAGTGTAGTCGTTGCAGCAGCTGCTGCTCCTAAAATTGCTCCTAATAAAAATCCGCCTTTTTTACTCATACATTATCCATCCTTCCCAGTTTTGATCTCAGTATTGATTAGTTTGATTCTTTTTTATTTTTTCTTTTGCGATTCATGTTCATCGCTGTCTTACCTACTTTTGTTGCCACTCCTGTTTGTGCAGTACGTTTCGTCACTCCTGTAACACGATCCGTTAAGTTACGTGTTGAAGAGTTTAAACTTGAAACAGAAACCCCCAAATCTCCAATAGCTTGGAATAAAGGATCTGTTTTGCCCAGCTTGCCATTTACGTCATCTAATGTAGTGTTGGATTTATTCAATAACCCCTCTACTTCGATTAATAAATTATCCGCATCTTTAGTAATGACACGAAGACTGGAATTCGCTTCCTTAACTGTGCTGGAAACTTCTCCCATAATTTTTGATACTTTAAGCAAGACAATCACTAAAAAGACCACTAATACTGCAAATGCAACTGCAGCAATTAATGCAGCAATTTCTCCACCTGTCATATGAATCCCTCACTTCCTATAAATTTTATCGTGTTATTTTTTAATAGAAGCTTGTGTGACTTATACAATTGAGCCAGCTATTAAAAAACGTTTTCCTATTCGAATATAGAATACCATTTAAAAAAAAGGACTTCAAACAATACGAAATGGAATACACAAAAAAATTTATTATTTTTTTCTTACTTAATCAGATACTCATTTTTCCCCTTTATAAAATGCGGTTTTTAGAAGTTAAAACTCGGTTGGTTTTATTTATCGCCTTTTTTTGTTAAGATATAAATCAATGTGAGTTAATTTTTAACGAGGTGAAGAAAATTGGATGAAAGTAACGTTACAGATAATGTAGTAAATGAGGTAGTAGAAAAAACAAGTCTCTTTAATCAATATTGGAATTCCATTGATTGGAATGAAGTAATCAGTAATGTTTTGACTACTGCAATTCAAATTATTTTTTTCCTAATATTATTTTACATTGTGAAAAGAATTGGAGATTTTTTAATCAGCCAAGCTTTCACTAGATATAGGAAAAAAGAGAGCATTACTATCAATCGACTGAATACATTAAATAGTCTATCAAAAAATCTTTTTCATGCATTACTAGGATTTCTAGTAGCTTATTCTGTTTTAACTGTCTTAGGTGTACCTGTCGGATCCTTATTGGCTGGAGCTGGAGTGATCGGGTTAGCCTTATCTTTAGGTGCTCAAGGTTTTGTTAGTGATATCGTAAACGGATTTTTCTTGTTGCTTGAAAAACAATTGGATGTCGGAGATGTGGTCGAATTGGATACCGTTTCAGGTACCGTTGTCGACGTAAATTTAAAAACTACTCAAGTCAAAAGTTTCGATGGAACGCTGAATTACGTACCCAACCGTTACATTACTATTGTCAGCAATAAATCACGCGAGGACATGCAAGTAATGATCAATATCCGTTTATACCCTGATGCAGATGTCCAAAGAGTTTCTAGTGTCATTCAAGAGGTTAATGAACGTTTAGTACCTCAATACCCTGAAATTACTGAAGAACCATCTTACACAGGTCTCATTGATATCGGAGATGGACAAACAGGGATTCGAATTACCATGTATACCTTGAATGGTCAGCAATATAGTGTTCAACATAGCTTTTTCCAAGAGTATGTTACCAGCTTATCGGAAGCCGGTATAGAAATACCTATAACGACTTTTAATATGAAAGCTTAAAAAAAATACTCAAACCGTCAGCAATAGACAGTTTGGGTATTTTTTTGATCTCTTTTACAATACATGATTTCCTTTTTGCTCTAAAAAGTCGCTAACCGTTTGGATTGCAAAGGGAATAGCTGATTCGTCAGGCGACATTTGAGGGTGATGCAATCCAAAAGGAGTGTCTACCCCCAACCAGAACATCGTTCCAGGAACCTTGTCTAATAAGTAACCGAAATCTTCTCCTGTCATGGCTGTTTCTGCTTCTTGAAAATGAACGCCTTCTTTGTTTTCCATAAATTCAATAAACTCAGCCGTTTCTTTGGGGGAATTGATGACCGGCAAGTAACCATACATATTTAAGTCCACATCTACTTTACACTGATAAGTCATTTCGATTCCTTTAGCAATTTCTCTGAACCTTTTTTGAACCATATAGCTCATATCTTTGGTCAAAGCTCGGATCGTTCCTTCAATGTTGGCATGGTCACTTATCACATTGCCGGCGGTTCCGCCATGAAATGATCCTAATGTCACTACTGCTCCTTCTATCGGATTGACATTGCGACTCACGATTGTTTGCACTTGATTGACAAACTGACTCGCGGCTACGATCATATCGTTTGTTGTTTGAGGATACGCTGCATGTCCTCCTACACCTTTAAAAGATACTTTTACATCACACGTAGAAGCAAAAAGAGTCCCCACTTTAGTAGAGATGGATCCTACAGGTTGATTAGGATCTACATGCAATGCATAAAATTCATCTGGCATCCAGTCGTTTAAAAAGCCTTTGTCATAATAAATTTTGGCTCCGCTAACTGTTTCTTCTGCTGGCTGAAAGAAGAACACTAAATGATCTTTAGTTGGGTGATCACTAAAATAAGACAATAACCCTAACGCAATAGACATATGTACGTCATGTCCACAGGCGTGCATTCTTCCTGCATGCGCTGATTCAAAAGCTAAATCTGTTTGTTCTACCACCGGCAGCCCATCGATATCCGTTCTCCAGCCAATGGTTCTTTTTCCTTCTGTTCCTCTGACACGCACCAAAATAGCTGTTTCATCTGTTTGTATTTCTAAATGCTCACTTGACAGCTGGTGGATAACGTTCAGTAAATATTCATATGTTTTGTACTCTTGCAGTCCTATTTCAGGAATCAAGTGCAAATCTCTTCTTATCTTAATAAATGGATCTAAGTTATTCATTAATGGCAATTCTCCTTGTTAAATCTTTTATATAAACGATAGGATCCTACTTTTTAAATAGACAGGCAAAACTTAAAAAAGCCCGCCTCTAATGAGGCGGTTATTTCGAAGTTTGGTTACATCTAAGGAATTAGTTCAGTATCGTCTCTTCTTTTTCGTGAACATCATAATGGTGTTCGAATTCATGCATCAAATGATTCACCGATTTCAATATTTCTCTTCTGGTAATAATACCTGAGAACTTATTCTCATTGTCTACCATACAAATAAAAGGATTATCTACAAGCAAGTGCAGCATATCTTCCAATTCATAATCCTCATCTAAAAGAGCGAAATCCGTTCTCATGACTTCCCCTACTTTCAGCACATCCAGCTGATCGTAGTGCATTTGACGAACCCCAGTGATAGCTTCCATAATAAGAGGGATTGAAATCAATCCTCTCACATGCGATTGTTTATCTAACACTACAATTACATTAAAACCGATTTTTGTTAACACGAGTAAAGCATGACTTAGATTATTTTCCATTTGTACATGAGCCACTTCACTAGCGGGGACTAAGAAATGGTCCTGATTTTCTAAAAACATCGCTTGGATTTTACTTCCAATCATTGATTGTTTCCTCCTATAAAGCACATTCTGCCCTTCATATTTTATAACAAAATGACACAAAATCCTATTTTTTCGAGTTAACTTTAGAAAATTTTAGAAAATTAGTTGTATTTACATTTAAAGACCATTTTCAGCTTCGCGTAAAATGCACCACTAAATCATCCAGTAGCTTATGTTCACGATCGTAGTAAGTAACAGTTACCTCTTTTTCTGCTATATCCATTATCGCATAAGTCTTAATATTGTATCTCCCCCTTGGTTGTAAAATACTTCCTGGATTCAACAAGATGATATTTCCTCTTTTTTCGACTCCTAGTTCATGAGAGTGTCCAAAAAAAGCAAAATTCGCATGGACTTCTTTGGCAGCCTTTAAAAGAGGGTTCATGGTAGATTTTACATCAAGAAAATGTCCGTGAGCCATAAAAAAACGTTCATTCTCAACATCTATCACTTGCTCCAATTTTAATTCCGTATCAAAATCCATATTTCCTTTCACCGTTACAAAAGAGTCCCAAATTTCATCTGTTGCTTCTAACTCAGAATCTCCACAATGAAACATCCGATCCATTTTATCCTGATACAATTCTTTTAATTCTACCAGCACATCTCTATCTCCATGGCTATCACTAACAACGAGTATTTTCATTACCTGATTCTCCTCATCTGTCGATATTCGAAACCCACTCATCCCATACTTTTTCCAATTCTTGTAAAGCTTTCGCACGATGACTGATCGCATTTTTCTCATCTTCTGTCATTTCTGCCATTGTTTTATCCTTATCGGCTACATAAAATAACGAATCGTAGCCAAATCCATTATCACCTCTAGGAATAGACAGTATTTGTCCTTCTACTTCCCCCTCGACCACTAAGCTTTCTTTTCCTGGAGCTGCTAATGCAAGTGTACAATGAAATTGAGCCGTTCGTTCTGCTGGCGGTATATGAGTCAATTCATGCAGCAACTTAGCATTGTTTGCAGCATCACTCTTCATTTCTCCAGCAAATCGTGCAGAATAAACACCCGGATTGCCATTAAGAAAATCTACTTTCAATCCAGAATCATCTGCCAGTACCATTATATTGAATTTTTCAGCAATCGTTTCAGCTTTTAACAACGCGTTCTCAGCAAATGTAACTCCTGTTTCTTCCACATCTGGAATTTCTGGATAATCCAACAATGTTTTAATCGTAAAACCTTTTGCAGCAAACAGACTCTCAAATTCAGAAGCTTTGCCTTTATTTCTAGTAGCAATAAGGATTTCTTTACTTGCTGTAGTTAACGGATAGTCTGTCAATTTATGATTCATTCGTTTGCCCTCTCTGATCGCTTTGTTTTGCAGCTTGATCAATTCTTTAATCCCTTTTTTTCCTAATTCCATCATTTCAAACATCTCATCTTGAGAAAAAGCTGTTTTTTCTCCGGTACCTTGAATTTCAGAGAATTTACCACTTGAGGTCATCACAAAATTCATATCTACCGCAGCAGCACTATCTTCAAGATAGTCTACGTCTAACACTATTTGATCATTTGTCAGCATACCAACACTTATGGCTGCAATATTCTCTGTAATTGGATTTTCTTTTAGTACTCCTTGATCCAACAATTGTTGGATGGCTAAATTCAAAGCCACAAAACCACCTGTGATACTAGCTGTTCTCGTTCCGCCGTCTGCTTGAATCACATCGCAATCGACCACGATCGAGCGTTCTCCTAATTTTTCTAAGTCTACCACTGAGCGTAAAGAACGGGCTATCAATCGTTGGATTTCCATCGTTCTCCCATTTATTTTACCTCTTGCGGCATCTCGTTGTTTTCTTTCTTGCGTAGCTCTGGGAAGCATACTATATTCTGCATGGACCCATCCACTATGCTGACCTCGTACAAAGCGAGGAACCTTATTTTCTACTGTTGCAGTACAGATAACTTTTGTTTTTCCAACTGAAATCAATACAGATCCTTCTGGATGGATCAAATAGTTGGGTTCAATAATGACTTCTCTCATATCATGTAGTTTTCTTCCATCTTTACGCATAAACAGACCCCTTTATTAACCTTCAAATGCTATTTTTTTATTAGTCCGCTGTACCTAATCGGATTTTTTCGACTTCTAAGTGGACTGCTCCCAGCCACTGAGAAGCGATGTCATGAAACATCTGCTTGGATCCTGTAGTATAAAATTTACGCTCACTTACGCTGTTTTTTTTGCTTTCTTCTGCTAAATTAAAGTAATCTAATATCGTACTCACTTCACTGATCGTCTCAGCACCAGAATCAATCAGCGTAACTTTTTCTCCCATCACATTTTGAATGATTGGACGCAATAAAGGATAATGTGTACATCCTAAGATCAAGGTATCTAATTGCTTATTTTTTAATGTTTTCAGCGTTTCAGCAACTACTTTTTTAGCAATCGCGCTTCTAAATTCATTACTTTCTACTAATGGCACAAATTTTGGACAAGCTAAACTAGTCACATTGACTTCTTTATCTTTAGAGCGGATCAAATTTTCGTACATTTTGCTTTTTACAGTTCCTTCTGTACCGATAATTCCTACCCGGTCATTTGCCGTAGCTTTAATAGCAGCTCGACTTCCTGGCAAAATCACGCCGATTACTGGAATAGCCAGTTTCTTTTTAATGTCTTCTAATGCAACCGCTGTAGCTGTGTTGCAAGCTATTACCAGCATCTTAATATCTTTGCTCAGCAAAAACTGAGTCATTTCCCAAGTAAACTGTAGGATTTGTTCTTGCGGCCTAGGACCATAAGGACAGCGAGCTGTATCTCCAACGTAATAAATAGATTCATTCGGCAATTGACGCATAGCTTCTTTTACAACCGTTAAACCGCCCACACCTGAATCTATAAAACCTATTGCTTGTTTTGTCATATTTTAACAACCTTTATATAAATTATACTGCTCTAGTGTTTATTGTCCCTTTTTTAACATAAAAATTCAAGTCTATATCGATTTCTTTAGGCAGTTATTTTTATTTTTTAGCTCTTTTCAATTGTTGAATTACTTTTGTCAATCTCTTCTTTTTTCCTTTCACCTGTATAAAAAAAAGTAGGCTTCTTATATCAATCCATGTATAATAATGAATGAAACTATTGAGGTGAAGACATTGGGAAAGAAATTAAATCGCGAAGAACTTAATCTTGATTCAGCAAATGTACCCGTTAATTTATTTGGTCATGAATTAATTCGATCTGAATTACTGACCAATCTATTAGGCAAAGATGCAGAATCGATTTTATATTGGGCTGGTAAAGAATTGGCTAGAAATCACCCTTTAACCAGTTATGAAGAGATCGTTCATTTTTTTGAACAAGCTTCTTTTGGTTCTCTTACTTGCACTAAAGAAAAACGGAGTTCTCATACATATATATTATCAGGCGAAATCATTGATTTGCGTTTAGCAAGCAAAGACTCTGTTTTCTCATTAGAAGCCGGCTTTTTAGCTGAACAGATGCAGCAGATAACTGAAATGTATACAGAAGCTTTTGCTGAAGTCATCAAAAATAAAGAAGTTGTCATCACCCTAAAATGGGATAAATCAGATTCAGTTGACAGCAACGAATAACCAAAAAATACCAGCAAAAGGCTTAACCTTCTGCTGGTATTTTTTCATCTCTTCCGTATACTATACTTTTTGTTGAGCTCTCATAGATTTAATAGATGTTTTCATCGTTTTAAACATACCTGCATCAGAATAAATCAAGACACTTGAGCGGTAAAGCAGCAGTGACAACCAAGTAGTCAACAGTACAAATACTATCAACACTACAATGGATATGATAACCCCTGTACTTGTGACCGTATCACTCGCAACTCTAAATGGCATAATAAATGATGTAAACAAAGGAATATACGAACCTATTTTTACAATTATATGGGTAGGATTATAAAAGGCAAACATTCCTGCGTAAAACCCTGCAAGTGATAAGAAGACGATTGGAGTAACAGCTTTTGAAACATCTTCTACTTTTGACACAAGAGAGCCTAGGAAAGCTGCGAGAATAGCGTAGAGAACGATTCCTAGGATAAAATAAGCTAACGACGTTCCCACTAATCCTTGGAAAATAGCAGAGATATCGATTCCTTGAAGCAAATCTTGGACAAAATTCAGTTGTAAAGCGATCAATCCCAGTACAACGTATATCGCGATTTGTGTAAAACAAATGAGTACAATCGCCACTAATTTCCCAAAGAAATGAACGGTTGAAGAAACACTGGACAGAATAACTTCCATGATTCGCGTTCCTTTTTCAGAAGCAATTTCTTCTCCAATAATGCTGGAATAGGTCATGATAAACATGAATACTGCAATCCCCACAGCATAAGCGCTCCCCATACGTAAAGCGTCTTCAGCACTCTCTGTTGTGGTGATTCCTCCACCTTCAAATTCAATCCGCGTTTGTTCAAGTGTTGCCGGTGTTAAAATACTGGCAATATCTTCTTGCGTCAACCCTAGATTTTCGGCTTGCTGAATCTGTTGAATCGAAGACAAAACCCCAGTTAGATAGTAAGTATCCACATCTTGGCTGTTTGGTGAGTAGACATAATTTCCTTGATACAATCCATTTTCTTCTTCTACGATTAGATAACCGTCTAGTTCTTCAGCTTCCATAGCGGTTTCCGCATCTTCAACCGTGGCAATAGCAGTGTTGACCTCAAATTGTTCTTCCTCAGCTTGAAAAATAGCTTGTACTTGTTGGTCATCTGATAGTACAGCAATCTCAGGTATTCCGCCATTTTCTGACTCAGAAACAAAATAAATGATAGCTGCAATGACTAACAAAATAATAATAGGTGCAAAAACCATTGATATAAAACCTAACGACTTGACATTTTTTCGATAAACTTCACCGACTATAACCCAAAATTTATTCACCCGGTTCACCAGCTTTCAATTTAAAAATTTCTTCTAATGTGGGAGGTTGTTGGCTAAAAGTTGGAATAAAGCCATCTTTCGTTACAACATCAAAAATCTGTTTCCCATACGAAGCATCTTCTAAATCCAATAAATAAACGCCCTCATTAGTGGTTTTGACACTTTTCACTCCGGGAAGTTCACTTAACTCTTGTTGACTCATAGGCGTTTCCAAGAATAGTTTTGTACGGCCAAATTGTTCTCGTATTTCTTTTACCGTGCCTTTCAAGACCACTGATCCATCACGCAGCATCAATAAATGATCGCAGATTTCCTCTACATTATTCATGTTGTGACTTGAAAAAATAACACAGGCCCCTTGTTGACGCAATTCTTTGATCCCTTCTTCTAAAATACCTGCATTCACCGGGTCTAATCCACTGAATGGTTCATCTAGAATAACTAATTTGGGTTCATGAAGTAACGTCGCGATCAATTGAACTTTTTGTTGATTCCCTTTAGACAACGATTTTACTTTATCCGTTTTTTTCCCTTTTACCTGAAATTTTTCCATCCACATATCGATCAGTGATTTTACTTCTTTTTTGCTTTTCCCGCGTAAACGACCAAAATAAATCAGCTGATCTTCAATCGTTACTTTAGGATACAATCCTCTTTCTTCCGGTAAATAACCAATAATATCATAATCAGCTTTTGTCAGCGGCTTTCCGTTCCATAAAATTTCTCCAGAATCTGACGTTAAAAAATCGAGAATCAAACGGAATGTAGTTGTTTTCCCAGCTCCATTCTGGCCGATCATTCCTAAAATCTCGCCTTCTTTAATTGTAAAGCTAACATCGTCAACGGCCGTCAATGGGCCAAATGTCTTTTTTAAATGTTTGGCTTCTAACATATTTTATTCCTCCATTCACTAAATTAAATCTTACCTATGTACATTTTCAATAGTAGCATACCTATTTAAGTTTCAAAAATATTTCCTATATTTTTTCATGATATCTGTCAAATATTTTGACCTTCATCATGAAGTTGGTTAGAATAAGATGAACTTAACTTATTTATCACAAGATTATTATTTAGAGGAGAATGCACATGGACAATCAACAGAAAGTTATGGATTCAAAAAGTGGCTTTCCACAATTTATGGCAAGTATCTATGCTTGGATGGCTGGAGGAATTTTGCTTAGTGCTTTAATGGTTTACTTATTACTTTATACTTATACGCCGATTGCTAACGCGTTTTGGAATTTGATGACCGCCACAAATGGAATGGCTTTTTATGGTTTCATTATTTTAGAATTAGTTTTGGTATTCAGTTTTCGCTTTAATCCCGAAAAAGTGAAAAGCCCAGCAAATTATGCTGTGAAATTTATTTTATATTCTATTGTGAACGGTATGACATTAACGCTCGTCTTATTAGCTTATACAACAGCTAGTATTCTAAATGCTTTCGTTTCTACATTTGCATTATTCGCTGTTATGAGTTTAATTGGTTTTGTAACTAAGAAGGATCTATCTTCATTAGGTGGAATCTTGATGAGCATGTTGCTTGGATTAATCATTGCTTCACTAGTAAATCTATTTTTCTTACAAAGTACTGCCGCTGATTTCATTCTTTCCATTATCACAGTTCTCATTTTTGTGGGTCTAACAGCCTATGATACGCAAAAATGTAAAAAAGTTTACAGTTACTATGGAGGAACAGCCCTTGCCAGCAGCGTGGCCATTGGATGCTCTCTAGAATTATACTTAGATTTCATTAATATTTTCTTAGCTATTTTGCGTATTTTTGGAAAACGCAGATAAATAAGAGCTAAAATCACTCATTAAAGCAAAAAAATAAAGGAAAGGGAAAAATCCCTTCCTTTATTTTTTTGCATATTAGCGCCATGCTCTGCTCTCTGGTTTCAAACGAGCTGCGCAAAGCAGACCATACGCCTATAAATTCATCCCCAACTGTCAGGAAAGTACCTCTGGCTGTTAGGGATGAGTTTATATTCGATGGTCTAAACGCTTTGCTCCGCTCTCTGCTTTTAAACGAGCTGCGCATGGCAGCTCTCTCTACCAAAACACTCAAGGCGACTGTTAGGAAAAACCACCTAACTGTCGTCGCCTTGGGTGGTTTGTCCGGTGAGCTGAACGCCATGCTCCGCTCTCTATAAATAATATAAATTTTCTGATGGGTAAGCTGGGTCGCTAGTGACGTCAATGCCTAATTTCCGCAAAACTTGTTCGTCGTCGCTGTTCAGCATCACTGTAGAATGAGCTTGCACTCCATTTAATTGAGCTAATTTGCTGTAAGCCAATTGAGCCATTGGGTTGGTCACGGCACTGATGGCTAATGCGATCAGTATTTCACTGGCTTTCAAAGTCGGCAGTTTACTGTGCAGATCATTTTTTTTCATATTTTGAATGGTCTCTAAAATCATTGGCGATAATAAATGGATGTCGTCTGAAATATTCGCCAATTCTTTGATCGAATTTAGAATGGCTGCTGAACTAGAATCCATCAAAGGCGTAGTTCTTCCTGTAATTACTCTGCCATCTTGCAACTCAAAAGCAATGACAGCTTGTATATCATTGGTATCTGAATGTTTTTTAACTTTTTCTGCATATCTGCGAGCTGGTCCCACAGGAACACGATCTAATTGTTTTAATTCTACTTCTTCCATAATCAGCTTCATCCGATTCAAGACTTCTTCATCCGCCAGACCTTTTTTAAAATCGGCTTCCGTCGCAAAGCTTCTGCGGATAATTTCTTGTTTAGAGGCTTCTTTTACTACCTCATCATCAATGATCCCAAATCCAACTCGGTTGACACCCATATCGGTTGGAGATTGAAAAACAGATTCTTTTCCAGTAATTTTTTCAATGATTCGTTTGATAACAGGGAACGTTTCTAGATCCCGATTGTAATTTACCGCAATTTCATTATATTTTTCATAGTGAAAGTTATCAATCATATTGACATCTTTTAAATCTACCGTAGCTGCTTCATAAGCAATATTTAAAGGGTGTTTCAAAGGGACATTCCACACTGGAAAAGTCTCAAATTTAGAATAGCCGGCTATTTTCCCGTGACGACGTTCATGATACAACTGATTCAAGCTGGTTGCTAATTTCCCACTTCCTGGGCCTGGTGCCGTAACTACCACGATCGGTTTAGTTGTGGGGATATAAGTATTTTTCCCAAATCCTTCTTCGCTGACGATCACATCTAAATTGGATGGATACCCTTCAATGGATTCATGAGTATAGACTTTGATGTCTCTTCGCTCCAATTTGTTGATGAACATCTTTGTAGACGGCTGACCATGGTATCGTGTAATAACCACACTATTTACTTCCAATTCATATTCTCTCAATTCATCGATCAAACGGAAGACATCCATATCATACGTAATACCGTAATCGCCCCGAATTTTATTGCGTTCAATATCTCCAGCATAAACACAAATAATAATTTCAGATTTATCTTTCAACTTTTGCAGCAACTTGATTTTTGCATCTTCATCAAATCCAGGCAAGACACGCTTAGCATGCTTATCCCCAATCAATTTACCACCAAACTCTAAGTATAACTTATCGTAATTATTCACTCGTTCTAAGATATATTTTGTTTGCTCCTCGATATATTTTTGCGGATCAAATCCTAATTTTTCCATATAAACCCTCCATATATTATCCACTCAATCCTCTTTATATTGTGAAGACTGGATTACTTGTGTACTATCGCTATTTTCTCCAAAAATAAAAAATAGAGCTTTTTTATCAGCTCTAATTTATACGCATCTCGAAAACTCGGTTTTCTATACGTTTTAACCTTACCTTATTTTCAACTATTCATAAAAACCGATTTTATCGCCCTTATCTATTATAGTATCTTTAGCTGAAGATTCAATGATTTTTTAAAAAAGATATAGCGAACAAATTAAATAATCCAGCACGATTTATAGATCATGAGCAAACTGTTGAAAAGACAACTTGCCCTCTCCATGTTCAGATTCTCCGTGGCCTCGAGTATCTAATGCAATCACAGTATAAAAATGACTAAAAAAAAGTTATTTGGTGTTGAAAAACAGAAGAACTTTCTCCATTTCCATGCAGCAACAACAAAGGCAGTCCTTTTCCCGACACGCAACAGTATAATTCCCATTATCTGTTGGAATATAAAGTGATTTCATGACTCTTCTCCTTTTTCACACAGTATAAAGTATCTCTTGTCACGTTCCAAACAAAAAAATCCCGTTATGAACAAGTACATTTGTTCATAACAGGATTCTTCTCCTTTAGAAAATCAAAAGTTCACGTTTAAAACGATCTCGTTTAAGATAGTCGATTTCTCTCCCTTTTTATGCACGAAAATAGCCCGTTCTGGAGATAATGCATTTAAATCACTAATAGACAATTGATTTCTACGCAACACATACTCCAATGGACAATCCAATTGACCGTCTGCATTTTCAATCAAATCTTCCGCGCATACAGTTAATGTCCGCGTCACTTTATTTCCTTCAAAAATCATCTCATATTTATCTACAGCTTCATCTAATACTTGTTCATTCATAGCTTGACGCCTCCCATAATACTAAAAAAATGAGAAATTTGAATTTTGACTGTTTTACCATTCTTCTCTGCATGCTTATAACCTTTAATTACCTGTTTCCTATGTACCGAAACAGAAAAAACGTCCTTTTTTGACGGTGTCTTTTCAACAAACGAACAGTACGAAAGATGGTGTTTCTATGGATTTATCATTTTTATGAACCAATTATAGCAAATTAGTATAGAAAGTATACTTTTTTTTAGAGACGTATTAATTTTGTCACAAATATATGGACAATTCTTTTCGAAATTTATATTCAAGGTCAATTTTAATAAATACTGATTAATAGTACTATGCTATAGAATTCCTTACAGTCCAATATATCTAAATTCTTCATCATCTAAGGTTGGTAGAAAATCTAAGTTGCTTAAATACTAACTTCTCGAAATTTATGGAGGGATCAAGATTACTGGTAGCCATGTAAAGGCTGCAAGCAAGGAGGCGCTAGTGGCATGTACCTATCCTTGTCTGTTCTCCGCTTCGATGCACATACCGTATCCGTACGTAGCTAAAGATCTAATGCTTCGGCACCCTCCAAGCAGCCCTATGGCTCTCACCCAATAACCTCGTTTCCTTCAGTGCTTTCCTCACCAACGCCATAAAATAGGTAGCCTTTATTATATCATCGACTAAACAAAAAAACGCTCTCGACTAATGAATGAACGGCTCATTAGTAAGAGCGGATTTGCTTTATAGATATTTGATCCTAATGGGATAAGACAATTTTATAAAATTGTCATTGGAAATGATTCTATTTTTATTTTTTTGCAGTTTTTCAATTATTATTCTATTCCTTTTTGATAGTAAATAGGCTCTGTTATTTGAAAGTCAGTGGCTTTAATCCAAGCAAGTATTTGTTCTCCAAGAATACCTGCCATACTGGAAGAAGCAAGTATTTGTTCTTTTGTGATGTGATTGACATGAACCCCAGAAGTGATAACGCAATGCCCTGGAATTTCTTCTTTGATCAGTAAAGCAATTTTTTTGCTAAGACATCATCTTTATGAAAACGCCCTGAATGGCTGGGAAATCGGATAGTTTCTAATTCCGATTCTTGGGTAAAGGTAGTAATGGTACCAATATGAGGGGTCTCCCCTCCAGTAATCGAAATAATCAGATCTTTTCCAATTACTTTTACACTAGCTTGCATAGAATAATTTTCCATAGTAGTATGAAAGTATTTCTCTTCCACTGCCATGCTTATTCTCCTTTCCAACGCCCTCCAGTAGTATTCTCAATTCCTAATGAATCTAAAATTTTCATAGAATGATGATCAACTAAATCTTGGATCGTTTTGGGTTGATTATAAAAAGCAGGAATAGGTGGAATAATTTGAACACCCAATTTTGCTAATCTAGTTAAATTTTCTAGATGAATTGCACTCAATGGCGTTTCTCTAGGTACCAATATTAATTTGCGTTGCTCTTTCAAAGTTACATCCGCTGCACGAGTAATTAAGTTATCACCCAATCCAAGGGAAATAGCGGCTACTGTCCTCATACTAGCAGGTATAATGACCATGCCATCAGTTAAGAAAGATCCGCTCGCAATTGCAGCACCCAAATCATTCACAGAGTAATGATAATCAAATAAATCTCTCATTTCACGTAAAGTCATATCTGATTCCTGTCTTAAATTTTCACCAGCCCAAGTACTGATCACTCCATGAGTCTCCACATCAGGAATCTCTTTTAGTTTTTTAATTAAGTCAACTGCATAAATCATTGCAGAAGCTCCACTTACACCAATCACTATTCTTTTTTTACGATTCACTATAAAAAGTCACTTCTTTCATTGATTTAAAAACAGTCTACATATCGTTAATTTATTACATTTTATTTTTGTGATAATTCTACAAATTTAAAATTATTCTCTTACTTAAGGTATTTTTCCCAATCTTCAACTTCTTTGAATTGAGCTCGTACAAATATTTCTTTCATATCAAATGGTACAGTACCATCAAGAATAGTCTTAGAACTCATACCACGGAACCGAATCGTTGACGGATTGTATTGAGGTAACTCGGATGGATCTAATGGATGATTACGCATGCCTGAAAGGACCATAATATCTTTATCTCCTTGGAAACGCGTATTTAATGTCCACATAACATCATTCATGTCGAAAATGTCTACATCATCATCAACTAAAATAACGGTTTTTAATTCTTTAAAAGCAGAAAAAGCTAAGATAGCCGCTTGACGTTGAATTCCTTCATCTGCCTCAGTTTCTTTATGAATTTGTATAATTGACATGAATTTACCGCCTCCAGCAGGAGGATTGTATACGTTCGTTACTTTTCCAGGAATAGCTTTATCGACTAATCCAAGAATACTTGCTTCAGTAGGGATTCCAGCCATTGAAACGTGTTCTTCACTGGGTCCGATCGTTGTTTGCATGATTGGGTTATCTTTTCTATGTGTAACAGCTTTAACTTTAACGACGTTCACTGCTGGATTTGCATCCCCGTTATAACCAGGAAATTCAGGCATAGCATGACCTGTTTGAGTGTTAATATCTTCTTGCATTCTTACATTCGGCATAATCTCAGCTTCAATAACAAATTCAGAGCGAGCAATGCTCACTTCGTCAACAACCACACCATCCACAATCTGAACCGGTTCGTTGCGCAAAGCTCCTGCTACCCATAATTCATTGTATCCAAGCGGTGTTGTGGGTGGTTCAAAAGTCGTTCCAATGCTGATGGCCGGATCTAAACCAATATTAATCGTAATAGGCATAGGTTTGTTCAATTTTTCAAATTGCTCTTGGAAATGTCCAATATGACGACCTCCTGGCATAACATACATACCGATTGTGTCTTCATCTTCTAATACCATACGGTGAATCGTTACATCACTCATTGTTTTTTCTGGGTCTGAGCCTAAGACAACCCCCATAGTGATATAAGGACCAGCATCATATTCTGTATTTGTTGGCGCTGGAATAATTTTACGTATATCAAATCCTGGATCAGTTGCTAAGTGTACAACCTCTTGAGCAGGGGCTTCTTCTTTAGAAATTTTTACTGGTTTAACAGGATTTTCAACAGATTTTTGCAATAGTTTACCTAATGTTTTGTAATCATGGTGGAAAATTTCTCCAACACGTTTCCTACTAGCCATGATACCAATAGTTACTCGTTTACCAGGAAAGTTTTTGATATTATTGAACATCATAGTGGGTCCTTCTTGTGTAGGTCGTTGTACTGTCCCGCCAGCACCGATGTAACGATACACTCCAGACAGCTCTGCTTCTGGATCAATTTCAATATCTGTTTCATGGTATTGTTCATCTATATTTTTTAATTCTTCGAGAACTTTACGTAAATCATATGGTTGATTTGATAACATTAAAAATTCCTCCTTGTTTTGACTACAGGTTAATTCTAGAGTCCAAGGAGGATAAATACAATTCTACTTCGTAAGTCAATTATTCCATAATGGAATATAGTTTAAACAACTATTCATTCTGCATCATTTTGCAAATAATACCAAAAGAGTTCTGAAGCCAATGCATGTTCTCCATTTCTTCTTATAAATGACAAATAAGTCGTTTTATTTGGTGTAATAGGAACTATCACAACCTTATCTGTTAATAAATTGGTCACCGTTTTTTCCATCACAATTGATACCCCAAATTCGTTAGAAACCATGTTCATAATGAGGTCAATTCTAGTTCCTTTATACGTAATATTAGGATGGAAGCCCACTTGATGACATAAGTCAATAACCGGTTCGTAAAGATTCGTCTCTTTTCCTAACAAAAGAAAGTTATCATTTTGCAACTGAGATAAATGAATGTTATTTTTTCTTGCTAAAGTATGCTGTTCAGGCAGGAGCGCGACAAATTGATCTTTCTCAGTCATAATCGTTTCAAAATTCCCTGCTAATGGACTGAAAGTTCTTGCAAAAACGATTGTGCTGTTCCCGTCCCATGGAAAAGGAACTAATGCAGCACTTTCAGATTCTTTTAATTGGACTTGGATTTCAGGATGTTGCTTCACAAAATCAGTTAACCTTGAAAAGCCTTCATAATTCGGCATGGTAGGAATGGAATAAACAGTTAACATTAAATTTCTTTCCGTTTCATACTCCCTTAGGGTTTCTTTTAAAGAGTAATATTGTTCCACAACTTTTTTAGCATAAGGCAATGCTAATTTTCCCGCTTCTGTTAATTCAATTGTACGATGTGACCGGTGAAATAATTTAACAGCCAATTCTTTTTCTAAAGCTATAATTTGTTTAGAGACATTTCCTTGAGTTGTATATTGTCGTTCAGCTGTTTCTGTGTAATTTTGTGTTTTTGTCAAATCAATAAAAATCTCTAATTTCTGAATTTCCCCTTTTAATCCTTCCTTACTATTCCATTTAAGAATACTGTACCAAAAATTTGAATTGGTATGAGAAATATAAGTTGCTAGAATAAATTCGCATTAAATTTTTTGTGGTGGATTAAGATAATTTGTCATTAAGGTCTACCATACATTTTTTCGAGAGGAGTTTTATTTTTATGCCAACAGGAGTTATTATCAATGCATTGTCAGTTTTACTTGGGGGTTTAGCCGGCGGCTTTTTAGGAGATAAACTGTCAGAGAAATTTAAAACAGAAATCACTATGATTTTTGGAGTTTGCTCAATGGGGATGGGAATTTTTTCTATTGCACCCATGAAGTATATGCCGGCAGTTATTTTTGCCTTAGTGATTGGGACTGGAATTGGTTTAGCTGTACATTTGGGAAACTACATCAATCAAGGGGCAATGTTGATGCAACGCCCTATTTCCAAGTTATTTCCAAATGATAAGCACGGAATGTCACAAGATGAATTCATCAGTACACTAATTACAGTAATTGTACTCTTTTGTGCTAGCGGTACTGGTATCTATGGTAGTTTAGATTCTGGCATGACCGGTGACAGTTCAATTTTGATTGCAAAATCGATTCTTGATTTTTTTACTGCTGCTATTTTTGCTTGTAATTTAGGCTATGTCGTTTCAATTATAGCTATTCCACAATTTATTTTCTTTTATATCTTGTTTTTATTAGCAACAATCATCTTCCCATTAACTACACCTGATATGATTCTAGACTTTAAAGCTTGCGGTGGTTTTTTGATATTGGCTACTGGTTTTCGGATGATCAAAATAAAGATGTTTCCAGTTGCTGACATGATTCCCGCAATGATCCTTATCATGCCCTTAAGCTGGGTCTGGGTAAATTGGGTTTTACCATTACTTTAGAATGGGGAAAAAGCCCACAACCTTGTCTTCTTAATTAAGACTGTATTTTTGAACGTGTTCTAAAAGCTTGAAACATGCCTACAAATAGAACTCCAATTATGACAAAAAAATCTCATAATTGGAGTTCTATTTGTATTCAGTGGTCAAACCACTTTTGCATAACTCTAATATGGTTAAAGTAATAAACATACTACTTTATTATTCTCGGATGTTTCTTCCATTTATTTAGTATACGTTTTTTTCACAAACTCTAATGCGTTATAGGCCGTTATTTCATGTTGCTCAACGGCTGATATAACGGCTTTACCATCTCCAGCTTGATTACCATAATTTCCAAACTGAGCATGGTTACCGCCCTCTATAACAATTTCTGTTAATTTGCGCAACTCACTAAATGCTTCTAAGTAGGAATCCATATTTAATACTTCATCATTGGTCCCATAAATAGAAAGTGAATCTAGTGATGTCTGAGATAATTCTCCTGCTGGATAAGAAGCTAAAAAGATAACTCCTCTTAAAAGTGAAGAGTGATCTTCTGCAAATGAAGATGCCATAACTCCGCCTAGAGAATGGCCTGAGACATACCAGTTACTGATATTTTCATTTTCTTGTATTACTTTACCTGCCGCTTGACTATCAAAAACCGCCAAGTTAAACGGCATTTTCAGCAAATAAACTTCTATTCCCTTTTCTGCTATGCGCTGCATCAAAGGCGCATAAGCTTCTTCTTCTACTTTTCCGCCTTGATAAAATACTAATCCAGCATCGTATAGGTTTTCGTTTGGTTTGAACAGGAAATAATCCTCAGTCTTTACCACTTCCACTTGATTTGTAGTGGATAGAGCTTCAATGGCTCTTTCTTCTGGTTCATAAGCTGAAGAAACATACCAGGTAAAAGCTGCACTTAAAATCAGCACCAGCACTCCTACAATGATCAGTCCTGTTTTTAATTTTTTCTGTTTCATTCGGCAACGACTCCTTTTTGTTCATATTAGGATTTCTTAGAACAGCATAGCATTTTAGCCGCTAAAATAACGGTTCTTCATCTTCTAATGTTGGTAAAGAAATTTCCTTTTTCACCCATTTGGTGCATGAAAAAAAAACCTTTCTGTTAATGTAGATTTTGATAAAAATACAAAACAGAGGGGTTCTATATGTCAAATTCAGGTGATAATCGTTTAAGTTTCAACAAAAAATATTCAAATTTCTTCAAAAAATGAAGAATTATCTTCCTATGGTGGACTCATTCTAATACGTGAATTCCTTGAAAAGATTCATTTTGACCAATTGACAAAGAAAAATGTGTACTTTGAAGATAATCGAAAATACTTTCCCCATTCAAAAGACACAACTTTTCTTCAATTACTGTATCAAATCATTTCAGGTTATAAGGCGGATAGCACAGCCAATTCCTTGCGGCATGATTCCATTTGTAAGCTCATCTTAAATGAAGATGAAGGAAGTTCACAGTCGACTATCTCTCGGCTTCTTTCAGAAGCAACAGAAAAAATACTGGAATAACTGTTACTCATCAAGGCAACTTGCTCCTTGATGTTCAAACACTATTCTTCATCAAGGAAACTTGCTCCTTGATGTTCAAATACCATTCTTCATCAAGGCAGTTTGCTCCTTGATGTTCAAACACCATTCTTCATCAAGGCAGTTTGCTCCTTGATGTTCAAACACCATTCTTCATCAAGGCAGTTTGCTCCTTGATGTTCAAACACCATTCTTCATCAAGGCAGTTTGCTCCTTGATGTTCAAACACTATTCTTCATCAAGGAAACTTCTTCCTTGATGTTCAAACACCATTCTTCATCAAGGCAGTTTGCTCCTTGATGTTCAAATACTATTCTTCATCAAGGCAGTTTGCTCCTTGATGTCCAAACACCATTTTTCATCAAGGAAACTTCTTCCTTGATGTTCAACGCTCATTCTTCATCATCATGGTTTACTTCTAGGTACTCTACGCCCCAAATGGATGAATAAACACGAGTTTTGAGTATCAACTCATAAAACTATGAATTATTCAGAACCGACATCACATATTGTAGAACCAAAATAACTTGCTTAAAAGCTAAGAAAAAGAAGCTAGGTTCTATACCTAACTTCCTTCAAAAATCGTTTATTTGTGTTTTTCCAACACTTCTTCAATTTGCTCTTTGCTGTGGTAGCCGATCAATTTATCTACTACTTCGCCATTTTTTTTCACTAGTAATGTTGGGATACTCATAATTCCAAATGAAGCTGGAATTTGAGGGTTTGCGTCTACGTCCATTTTAACAAATTTTACTTCATCGCCGATTTCTTCGTCTAATTCATCTAAGACTGGAGATTGCATACGGCATGGCCCACACCAAGTTGCCCAAAAATCTGTTACTGATAAGCCATCTTTTGTTTCTGTTTCAAAAGTTGCATCTGTTACTGCTTGTACCATAGTTGAATTCCTCCTATAAATTTCCTTACTACATTCACTTAACTTATAAATAGTAAGTTCTAGTTATTCATATTATAACAAACTCTAAAATAAATTTCTACCCTTATGCTCTAATTTTTGAATTCTACAATTGTTGCACCATTTCCACCTTGATTGGCGGGAGCATAACTAAATCCTTTAACCGATGGATGCCGTTTTAAGGCCTCTGTTACACCTTTACGCAATGCTCCGGTGCCTTTCCCGTGGACGATGGTTACTTGCGGGTAATTAGCTAATAGCGCCGAATCCAAGTATTGATCCATTCGGGCTAATGCATTTTCATATCGTTCGCCTCGCAGATCCAATTGAGGAGATACATGACTTTGACTAGCTGATTTTAAGGAGGTCATTTTACGAGCCGGTTCTTTTTCAGGAGCTGTCAATACTAGATCACTTTCATCTAGTTTCATCTTCAACATCCCCATTTGAACAACCCATTGTTTATCGCCAGCTTTTTCAACGATCGTTCCTTTTTGTCCGAATGATTGAACTTTAACGTCATCTCCTTGTTTCAAGGATTGTTTAGCCTTTTCTTTTTTCAAGACTTTGTTCTTGGCTAGTGCTTCTTCGTGTTTTAAATTTGCTAAACGAGTCTTCGCATCAATAAATTCATGTTCTTTTACAGAACCGTCAAATCCGCTTTCCACTTGTTTATTACGCAAGTCAGCAATGACTTTTTCAGCTTCTTCTTGTGCTTCTTCAATGGTTTGATTGGCTTTAAGTCTAGCTTTCTTCACTAATTCATCTCGCTCGTGCCAAAAGTCTTGAACAGCAGTTTTTAGATCTTGTAATAAAGCATCGGCTTCATCGACGTGTTCTCTTACTTCTTGGTATTCCATTTCTGTCATCTTACGGGTATTTTCTAGATCAGCAATCATTTCATTCAGGTTTTGCGTTTCTCCATCAATTAAGTGACGAGCATTTTGAATGATGTCTGGACTCAGACCCAATCGCTTAGAAATCTCAAAAGCATTACTTCTACCAGGAACACCAAACAGCAAACGATATGTTGGACTCAATGTATCTACATCAAATTCCATACTCGCATTGATCGTTTTAGCATGGTTGTATCCATAAACTTTTAATTCCGGATAATGAGAGGTTACCATAACAGAGCTGCCAATTGAACCAATTTGATCTAAAATCGCAATGGCTAAAGCTGCTCCTTCTTGTGGATCCGTCCCAGCGCCTAGTTCGTCTAAAATAATCAAACTCTTATCGTCCATTTTTCTCAATATCGAAACGATATTCGTCATATGAGAAGAAAAAGTACTTAAACTTTGTTCAATGGATTGCTCGTCGCCAATATCCGCGAATACTTCATGAAAAATACCGATTTGACTTTCTTCAGCTGCAGGAATTTGTAACCCTGACTGCCCCATTAATTGAAGTAACCCTAAAGTTTTCAAAATAACGGTCTTCCCACCAGTATTCGGACCGGTAATAACGACAGCTTGATACTCACCCCCAATAAAGATATCATTTGCTACTACAGCATCTTGATCCAACAAAGGATGGCGTGCACTGTATAACTTCACTTCATTTTCTGAATGAATCTCTGGTCTGACTGCCTGGATACTTTTCGCATAACTTGCTTTAGCACCAATAAAGTCTAGCTGAGCAAGCAACTGCATATTATTAGTGATTTCCTTACTGTATGGTGCAATCTCATTAGATAATTCCGCTAAGATGCGATCTACTTCATGTCTTTCTTCAATTTGCAATTGTCGCAAACGGTTGTTTAATTCCACCACTGCTTTCGGCTCAATAAACAAGGTCTGTCCTGTTGAACTTTGATCGTGCACGACACCACCAAAATATCCTCGGTATTCTTGCTTCACAGGAACTACATATCGGTCATTTCGAATAGTAATCAAGGCATCACTTAAGTACTTGGCACTTTTTCCCCGAATAACCGATTCTAATTTTTCACGAACTGCATTCTCCCCTTTTTTGATTCCCGTTCGAATGCCTCTTAGAGCAGTACTAGCATCATCCAAAACATGTCCATCTTCATTCACTGTAGAGCGAATACGTTGATTTAACCGCGGTGTAGTAACAAATTGTTGTGTGATGTCATACAACCGATAAAATTCAATTCCCGTTTCTTCCAAATCATCAAAAAAACGGCGGATCTCAGTCGTTGTCGTTAATATTTTTCCTATTTGGGAAATTTCTACACCGTTCAAGGAAGCACCAATATCCAATCTTTTCAGATGAGGTCGAACATTCTCCAATCTGGGTATCGGCATCCTTCCGCGTAACCGTTCAATCTGCACACCATCAGCTGTTTCATCTTGCCATTGCTGCACCGCTTCCAAAGATTGGGAAGGTTTCAAGTCTAATACTAATTCTTTTCCCAGACTAGAAGATGCATGAAAAGCTAATTCTTGAATGATTTTTTGAAATTCTAATGTTTTTAATATTTTTTGATTCATGTTTTCACCTCGTTTAAGCTGTTTCTTCTCATTTTGTTCAAAAACAGTCATCCATACGCCAAGAAATCGTTTCTGCTGTATCGAAGAAACGATTTCTTTTTTTCTATCAAATTAGACATCCTATTAAATGATAGTACTTACCCACCAATTGTAAATCTGGTTGGATAGTGCTGGTGTATTCTCCACGATCATTCTCGCTAAAGCACTATTGGCAAATTGTTCTTGGATAAAATCAATAGGAAGCATCGTTAGAACGAACAATACTAAAAAGATACCTACATAAGAAACAATTCCACTCAATACAGCCCCGCCGATTGAATTTGCCTGTTTAACGATAGGCAGGAATTTAACCCCTTGAGCTAAACCACCTATAAAACGTGTTAATAACCAGCCAATAAATAAAATCAGCAAGAAAGATATCCCATGATAAAAGGCCTCATCCAATTGTAATCCTAATGCGCTATTGTAAAACACAAAAGAATCGTTGAGTGACGCTGATGGATAAGGAATCATCAATTGCAAATATTCGCTTAATGCTAGGTAATATTTTCCAGCAAAATAATAAGAGGCTAGAAAACCTAACGAAAGAATCAATTGTAATACCAAACCTCTTCTTGCTCCGCTATATATACCAATCAATAAAAAAACAATGATTCCAATGGTCATCCACATACTTTTTGCTCACCCTTTTATTGTTCGTTCAATTCTTTTTGTTGAACAGTCTCTATTTGTTGTTTAAGAAGTTGCATTTCTTCTTCCATACTCTGCATTTTGATCTGCATCTCGATTTGATCTGAAACCGCATTAACAGCTGCCAACACAGCTCTTCGCTCCGGATCTAATCCTTTAGTTAATTGTTCGATTTGCTTTAATTGTTCATCCAGTGTTTTTTCCACGACTTGCAGATGTTTTACCGAGCGTGCCCCGATAATGGTATACTCTTTGCCTGCTATCGTTGCTTTATACCGTATTTTATCTTTAGACACTGCACACCCTCCTAGTTAAGCACATTTCATTTTATTTTAACATGAAATGAATGTAAAATGTAGGTTTTTGAAAAAAAACCAGGAATTGAAGCATAGCGCTTCTTCCTGGTAATTGAACTTACTATATTTTTGGATTCTAAACGATACAAAGGGGCAATAAATTTATTCACCAGAGTCTAATCGCTTCTGAGCAAAAATCATTTCGATATAGTCTTTTAGCTGGCTCCAATTGCGGTTGTTCGGAGAGTAGGTAACACCGATAACTGGTATGTCTTCGTCTAGTTGCAGTTTGATTTCTGCTACCTCATGATCAGTGACGATTAGTTCGATTCCATCTTCAGGAAAATTTTCCTCGGTTAAAAGAAAACTTTTGAATGTATAAGGGAACCGCACATCAATTATTTCTTTTAAATATCTCTCATGATATAGTCCAAATTGAGAGAGAATAAGCGTATTGATTCTCCTGCGTTTTTTCAAAATTTCAGATGTCAAATTTTCCCAAGTAGAAATGAGAATATAGAAAAAATCAGTAGTATCCGATAAAACGACTCTTCCCCATTTTGTATCTTTAGACTTATGCAGTAACCTTTGGGCTGTTCCCAAAAAACAATCATAAGTCCCTTCATTATTTAAAACACTAAGTTTATTATTACCTACCAGCGAATAGTTTAGTCCTTTAAACTCTAGTTTATAAATATATTGACTAAAGAGACGGTTCTTAAGCTCCTGTTTATTTACTAAAAAAACAGACGCTTCTTTAGATAGCGCTTCCAAAAAAAACTCAATATCATTGTACACACCCAATAATTCAGGGTTAGTTTGTATTGCTTCCTGTTTAAAATTTAAGTAACGGCTTTCCAAAAAAAAGCTGATCATCGTGACATCTGCTATAGTTATCTCAAATGGCAAATGATAGGTAGATTCAAACATAAAGTCTTTTATCCGTTTTGATATAGGAATCATAGTTTGAAAATTTTCTTCGACATGGTATCCTTGCGACAAACGCTCAAAGTAAAGAATAAGCCAAAGAGTGATTTTACTGATCAAAGTAACCGATAGAGAAAGATCCATTTTTTCTTTAAATGCTTTGACCAATTCATAAGCTTCTTTTCTATAGGCGTAATCTAACTTTAGAAAAGAACTTCCGTATTCTTCCCAGAACAATACCCCATAAAAAAATAAAATGTGTTTTTCGCTTCCGCTTATACGAATCGGCTTCTGTTGAATGTCTAGATTATACTTCTTTAGAACAGCTCTTACTTGTTCAATACTTCTTTTAATAGAAGACGTACTCGTATAAAGCGCATCAGCATATTCTTCTAAAGTATGACAAGACTCAGAAAAGAGTAGATTGATAAACTGGACATTTAAACATTCGTGCATAATTTGTTGATAAAAGCTGTCCATATAAAAAGTATCTTGCACAATTAAACGAACACCATTTTGTTTGGAGGTTTCAAAATCTAATTCATTTGAAAAAGAAAGTCGAAAATAGTTGATGTCAGACTTTACTGTACTTTCGGAGCAAGAAAGTTGTTCAGCAATCTTTTCAATTTTCCGCCAATCTTTATTTTGAATCAGACATTCAATCAAATTGAGCCTTCTTAAACTACTTGAATCTAATAATTCACGCAAGATGCTCACCTCATTCAATTAAGTTAAGTTAAGTTACGTTAGATTTAACATTATTATACCATAACGTGTCTAATTGTAGGTTCAGTTTTCTAACTTCCTAACACAAAAAAACTGCTTATGAGGATAAGCAGTTTTTTTGTGCATAAGATGATGACGTAGAGCGAGGTAGTTTGTCTGCTTCTCCTAGAAAGGAAGCGAAGAGAGGCGTTTGGTTCTTCTGTTGTCTTTTTTATCCTTTGAGATTTTGATAAGTAAAAAAATACTTCCTTAAAGTTGCTATTCATTACTGACTAATTTGTGACAAAAATAAGGCAGCAGAACAACTATTTTAAAGAACTTTACTCTTCAAGAATCAAAATAGATGTTTTTATCATATATGATATTTTTAAACGAATATTTAAAAGTTTTTTTTATATTTATTAAGTCCAATGAATTTACGAGTGGCACAGTGCAGGGCAATTGACAGAGAGTATTGTAGGTAAGAAACCTTTACTTGCAATTCGTCACCCCTTTGCTATATATTAAGTTCACTTTAACAAAAAAACATGAACTTTACTTTTCATTTTGTATACTTTGAAAAGTATATTTTGACCGTTATTTTATCTCCATCTATTTGACATTTGATAAAAAATTTATTTCCATTAAATACTTGTGTCATATGTGATAATTTTTCATCTTAAATAAAAAACTATTTTTGGGTTCTGTCTCGTAAAATAAACTTTTTCTTGTACAGCCTGTTATACTATTAAAAGAAACATTTGGACAACAAACGATTAGTTGTCTTTGAAAAGAAATTTTTATGAAATGAGTGGTAGGATGTCTAACGAAGTGCTTTTAGTATCTAAAACGACACTAAATGAAATGAAAGAATATTACAAAAGTTATTTAAAGCCAAATACACCTCCAGGTAGTCTCTTTGCTGCTAAAAAAGGAGCGGTCAACATTACGGCATACAAATCTGGAAAAGTGTTGTTTCAAGGAAACAACTCTACTAATGAGGTAACGATTTGGAAAGCTAAAGGAGAAATCACCAAGAAGAAACCTAAAGTAAAAAGCGTTGACTCTTCTTTGCCTAACGGCTTTAGTGACTGGTCTGTTTTAGGTAGTGATGAGGTAGGAACCGGCAGCTATTTCGGACCATTGACGGTCGTTGCAGCTTATGTCGATCGCTCTCAGTTTGAACTATTGAGAGAATTGGGCGTGCGTGATTCTAAGGAAATGACGGATAAAGAAATTTGTCGTGTGGCAAAAGATTTGGTTACTTTCTTACCATATAGTTTACTGAATGTAATGCCAGAAAAGTACAATCATATTCAACCAACAATGACTCAAGGAAAAATGAAAGCCGTACTGCATAATCAAGCTTTGCATCACGTGTTAACTAAAATTGCACCTATTACACCTGAAGCGATTTTAATTGATCAGTTCGAACTGCCGACAACTTACTTTAAACACATTCAAGATCAAACTGTCCAAGTAAAAGAAAATGTTTATTTTCAAACAAAAGGCGAAAGTCATCATTTAGCAGTAGCTGCGGCTTCCATCATTGCTCGTTATGCTTTTTTAACTGGTTTAGAGGACCTGACAAAAGAAGCTGGTACAAAAATCCCATCGGGAGCCGGATCCAATGTGGATTTAGTCGCTGCAAAATTATTAAAACGCGGCGGTGTGTCTTTATTGAACAAATATGTTAAACTTCATTTTGCCAATACTGAAAAAGCTAAAAAAATTGCAGGATACAAATAAAATAAAACTAGTAGAACATCCAAAATGGACATTCTACTAGTTTTGTTTTTAGCGTATTTCTGCGTTTAGTTGTTTTGCTAAAGCTGTTTTCACTTCTTCAAAAGCTTTTGTGACTTCTTCTTCCACTAAAGTTGCTTCAGGATTTAGATAAGCTAATGTATAAGCCATTGATTTTTTACCCGTTGCAATATGTTCCCCTTGGTAAAGATCGAACAAACGAACGTGTTGCAAGTATTTTCCGCCTTTTTCCACAATAACATCTGCAATTTGTTGGTTTGTAGTTGTTTCATCCACTAATAACGCAACATCTCTTGTCATACCAGGGTATTTAGGAATCGAACGATAAATTGTCGGTTCTTTTTCTGCTTCAATAACAGCATCAAAATTGATTTCAAAAGCATAAGTCTCATTCAAATCTAGTTCATTTGCTGTTACTGGATGAATTTGACCCATAAAACCAATTTCTTTGCCTTCTAAAGTAATAGCAGCCGTACGACCCGGATGCATCTCAGTGTAATTAGCCTCTTGTACATAATCTATTTTGCCCACTAGTCCATAAGTTAAAAGCAACTCTTCTAGAATTCCTTTAAGAACATAGAAATCAACTTTTTGCCCTTCTTCTTGCCAATCCGTTGCAAGCATTGAGCCAGTCAATACACCGGCTAAATGTTCTTGCTCATGCGGCAATACTTGGCCTGCTTCATGATAGAACACACGACCAGTCTCAAACAAGGCTACATGGTTGTTATTGTGAGATAAATTATATTGGACATCATCCAACAAACCGCTTAACAGATTCATTCTTAATGTGCTGCGTTCTTCACTCATCGGCATGTCCAGTTGTGTAGCTTCGCTTTCACGCATCATAAAGCGGCTCGCTTTTTCTGGAGTCGTCAATACATAACTAATGGCCTGCGTTAAACCAGATCCTTCTAAAAAGCGTCTGGTATGACGAACTAAGCGTTGTTTTGTAGACAATCCACCAGGAATAGACTCTGTTTTTGGAAGTGTAGAAGGTAGATTATCGTACCCATAGATTCGAGCGATTTCTTCAATCAAATCAGCCTCGATATGAATGTCCCAACGTCTAGGTGGTACTACGACTTCAACGTTGTCTGCCGAGATCGTTACGCTAAAATCGAGTTGTTGGAAAATAGCTTCTACATCTTCAGCAGAAATTTCAGTCCCCAATGAACGATTGATTTTAGTTAACGTAGTAGTCACAACAGCAGCATTTACCTCTACTGTATCTACCGCTGACACGCCAGAAACAACTGTTCCTTCTCCTAATTCTGCCATTAAAGCAGCAGCGTGTTCACTAGCTTGTTGCAACGTTGCCAAGTTGATCCCTTTTTCAAAACGTGAACTGGATTCACTACGTAAATTCAATTCTTTAGCCGTTTTACGGATCGAGATGGGTTCAAATAAAGCCGCTTCTAAAGCTACTGTAACCGTATCGTCTGTAATGTGAGAATCTAGTCCGCCCATCACTCCGGCTAAAGCTACTGGTTTTTCACCATTCGTGATCACAATGTTAGCTGGAGTCAATTTGCGTTCTTCTTCATCTAACGTCACTAATATTTCGTCTTGTTTTGCACGACGAACTAAAATTTCTTTTGATTTTAACTGATCATAGTCAAAAGCATGTAGCGGTTGACCGTATTCCAATAAAATATAGTTTGTGATATCGACAATATTATTTAATGGACGAATACCTGCATTCATTAATTTCGTTTGCAACCACATAGGACTTTCTTTTACTTTTACGTCTTTGATGACTCGAATCGAATAAATTGGCGCATCCTCTTTATTTTCAATCGCTACTGATAGATAATCTTCAGCTTTTTCTGACGCGTCTTCTTTCAATTCTATCGTTTCAAATACAGGTTTTTGATTGTAAACAGCTCCAACTTCGTGAGCAACACCGCGCATACTTAGTGCATCTGCTCTGTTTGCTGTAACAGCCAAATCAAGAATAGCATCATCCATAGCTAAATAAGAGAAAACTTCTTCTCCGGGAACAGCTTCTTCGGGTAAAACATAGATACCGTCTGCGTATTTTTTGGGAATCACTTTGTCTGAGTATCCTAATTCTTCTAGAGAACATACCATACCATTTGAAACTTCTCCGCGCATTTTACTTTTTTTGATTTTTTTATTGCCTGTAATACGTGATCCAGGCAAAGCCACGATAATTTTTTGCCCAGCCTCAATATTTGGTGCGCCACAAACAATTTGCGAAAGCTCTTCTTCTCCAATATCAACTTGGCAAATATGCAAGTGATCTGAATCAGGATGATCCACTACAGATACTGCATGTCCAACCACGATTTTTTTCAATCCTTCTTGAGGAACGGTCACGTCTTCTACTTCAATTCCAGTACGACTTAACTTATCCGCTAAATTTTCCGGAGTAATCGATTCTAAATTCAAATATTCTGCTAACCATTTATAAGATACGTTCATGTGTCTACTCCTTTACCTTGAATTGATTTAAGAAACGCAAATCATTTTGATAAAAATGACGAATGTCGTCAATTCCATATTTCAGCATAGCTACGCGCTCTGGACCAAGACCAAAAGCAAAACCACTGTATACAGAAGAATCAATTCCTGACATCTCCAACACGTTAGGGTGTACCATCCCGCCACCTAAAATTTCGATCCAACCAGTGTGTTTACATACATTACAGCCGTCTCCTCCACATTTGAAGCAGCTGACATCAACTTCAACAGAAGGTTCTGTAAACGGGAAGTAACTTGGACGCAAACGGATCTCACGATCAGCACCAAATAATTTCTTCGCAAAAAGATCTAATGTTCCTTTCAAATCAGCCATACTGACTTGTTCTGAAACAACTAGTCCTTCAATTTGATGAAATTGGTGAGAGTGAGTCGCATCATCACTGTCTCGACGGAATACTTTCCCAGGACTGACCATTTTTAAGGGTCCATTTGAAAAATCATGTTTATCCATTGTACGAGCTTGTACAGGGGAAGTGTGTGTTCTAAGCAATACTTCATCCGTAATATAGAATGTATCTTGCATGTCTCGAGCTGGATGGTCTTTAGGCAAGTTCATTCGTTCAAAGTTGTAATTGTCTTCTTCAACTTCTGGTCCTTCAATAACTTGATACCCCATGCTAATAAACAAATCTTCGATTTCTTCCATGATTTGTGTCAATACATGGCTTTGTCCTTTAGCAACTTGCTTTCCAGGTAAAGTCACATCGATCGTTTCTTCAAGCAGAGCTTGATGAATCGCTTCTGTTTCTAAAATCGTTTTGCGTTCTTCAATAGCCCCTTGAATAGCATCACGGACCACATTAGCTAAAGCACCTACTATTGGGCGTTCTGAAGGATCAAGATCCTTCATACCTCTGAGTACTTCTGTAATAGGACCTTTTTTACCAAGATACGCTACGCGAACTTGATCTAAAGACTTTAAATCAGCAGCTGATTCAACCTTGTTTAACACTTCAAGTTGCAGCGTTTCAAGTTTCGTTTTTAATTCCATTTTTCTACTCCTATCCAATTATCATTTTTGAACACACAAAAAGCCCCATCCCTATAAAAGGGACGAGGCTTAGATTCGCGGTACCACCCTAGTTTAAGTCAAATAGACTTACACTCAATTGCATAACGGCGCATACCGGAACTTTTTTCATTACGTTAGTGTAAATTCCAAAGTCAACTCAGGAAGTGAACTTCATTCGACTGTTTTTACAAATGCTTCCAGCCAACGGCATTTGCTCTCTTAAAAAAACTGTTCAAATTACTCTTTTCCGTCATCGTTTCTGTGAACTATTCAATTCTCATTTAGTTTAACCGAATCCAAGTGAATCCGTCAAGCTTATTTAGGGGTTATTTGCATTCTTCGGGAGCGATCCATTGATCTGCCCAAAGCTGAACTTCATTCATAACGCCTCTAAAAGCAGTTCCTTTTTCCGTCAATGTATATGCAACACGCATTGTAGCATCTGGATCAACCGTACGCATAACGATGCCTTCTTTTTCCAATTCTTTTAAGCGTTCTACTAATACTCGATCACTTACTTCTGGAATAGCTGAAGCAATATCTTTAAAACGGCGAGGTCCATCTAGTAATACATCGATGATAAGGCCTATCCATTTTTTCCCTAAAAATGAAAAAGTCCGTTCAAATTTAGGACAAATCATTTTCTGTTTAGACTCGCAGATTACAGTATTTTGATTTTCTTTTTTAACAGTTATCATCTTATTTCACCTCTTTTTCCTATAGTATAGCACATTTCATTATTAAAAGTAAGTAGATTTCCGTCAATTTGACTATTTCTCATTAAAAAAACCCACTTAATTATCTCATTAAATGGGGGAACGAACCTACTTTATTGAGATACATTTACTGGTTTCAAGCGCGTCCAAACATTTTTAGCTTTATGTCGTAAATTGGTTTTAAGCAGCTGTGGCAAAGGAGTTAACACTTCTTTGGTCGCACAATACTTATCTACTATTGTTACTACATAACTTTCTTTGAACTTAGGTAACTGACGTATGCAAGCAGGAGATGCCAACCACATATGTTTTACAATAATATCGCACTCTAGGTCGGTTAATTCTGTCAATAATTGAGCATTTTTCAGAGCCACATGGGGATGGTAAGAGGCATGTGAATACCCTGAATAGCTTGAAGCAAAGGTTTCTCGATCTTCATGGAAAAAGTCATGAAGCAAACCTGCACGTGCTATAGCTCGACAATTTAAATTCAATCTTTTAGCAATTTTGTAACTCGTATAAGAGACACTGATTGAATGTTCTAATCTCGTTGAAAAATGATGATGTGTTATGGTCTTTAAACTTTGTACTTCTTCGCATTGAATTAAGTCTTCAATTAAAGCCACATAATCAGAATCTAATTTCCAGCTAGCCTGTGTCATTCAAGAACTTCCTTTATCAAATTAGTATGATGCTTTATTTATGTTGTGTCTTATCATACAGCGTTTAAGTATAAAATAAAAGCGTATTTCATTGAATTCATCATTTCTTACTATAGACTTAACATTTTTGTCATAATCTGTATCAAGTTTACCTCAGCTTTTGAATCATTAGCAGTCTCTCTTTTTTTTTAGAACTGCACGAGGCACTCCACATTGCTACTGAGCTTGCTTTGTGAAACAAAGCTTAGCGAATTGGTACAAAGCGAATGCAATGAGACTTTGCCTCAGTTTATAGTTTCTATTTTCTGGCCGTATCTACCAAGCGGCCTCCGCAGCTTATAAGCTGAACATTAGAATTCCGGCTGCTACTGCTACGTTTAGAGATTCTGCTTGTCCAGTGATAGGGATGTATAGATTTTTGGTAGTTTGTTTTAATAGTTCTTTATCCATACCGTTTCCTTCATTTCCCATCACAAGACCATAAATCTCGGGAGCATTGATTTCACGGTAAGAAGCTGCATCTTCGTTCAGCTCTGTTCCGTAAATCGGGAAATGATGAGATTTAAACAAGACAAACCACTCATTCAAATCACCTTCGTAGACCGGAAAATGAAAATGTCCTCCTTGAGTTGAACGCAACACCTTACTATTGTATAAATCTACCGTACCTTTTCCTAATACTACTCCTCCATAACCTGCAGCATCAGCTGTTCGGATCATCGTACCAACATTTCCAGGATCTTGAACATTATCTAAAAGTAAATAAGGTTTTGTAAAATTTGCTGGCGTACCAGGCATTTCTTTTTCAACAATAGCAAATACGCCCTGTGGTGATTCAGTATCACTTAAATAATCCACTATTTCTTTTGAAATCATGACTACCTTCTCTTGGGGATATTTTTCAAATAGTGTCTCTTTTACTTGTTCAGATACTAAAAATTCTTGGATAGGAGCATTGTGCTCCATCGCTTCTGCTATTAGATGGAAGCCTTCAATCAAATAAACTCCTGTTAATTCTCTTCCTTTTTTTGTATGGAGCTTTTTCCATTTTTTCACTCGATCATTCTTCTTAGATAAAATTCTTTCCATTTTATAAATACCTCTCTTCATTTGCATAGAGTTAGTGTACTAAAAAAAGGTGTGGAACAAAAGTCCCACACCAATTATTCTATTTATTTTTGTTGTACTTTACGTTCTATAAATTACATTCCAAGATATGGTGCTGGATCTGTACGTACTCCATTTTTGTATACTTCAAAATGTAAATGGATTCCTGTTGATCCACCAGAAGTACCCATAGTTCCTACTTGTTGTCCTTGAGAAACTTTTTGTCCAACACTTACACGTAAACTACCTGGTTGCATATGTGCATACAGCGTTTCAATTCCATTACCGTGGTCAATTTTCACGTACCAGCCCCATGAACTATGGTACTGAGCTCTCACTACTGTACCACCTTTTGAAGCTACGATTGGGCCACCGCCGCCAAAGTCCATTCCGCCATGTAATTTATTGACATGTTCGATCGGGTGGAAACGATATCCGTAGGGAGAAGTTGTGTATCCATTAGACGGACGAATGAAGCCAGAACTTGATGTTGTAGAACTTGAACTAGATGAAGAAGAACTACTTGAACTAGACGAGCTGCTTGATTCGCTTGAAGAACTGCTTGAGCTAGATGAACTACTTGATGTAGTAGCCACTTTGCTTGCTTCAGCTTCTTTTGCTGCTGCAGCTGCTTCTTCAGCCGCTTTACGTTCTCTGGCCTCTAATTCTTGACGTTCTTTTTCTTCACGAGCTTTTTGCTCAGCAATGATACGATCTTGTTCAGCTTTCATTTCTACACTTAAAGTACTTGTTTTAGCTGCGATAACTTCTTGCTCTTTCACAAAAGCATTTTTTTGTTCTTCAGTCATATCATAATTAGCAGCTACTTGGATAATTTTTTTATCCAACTCATCTTTTTGAGCCACTAACGTATTGCGGTTCATTTCAATTTCACCTTTTAGTGTTTCGATAGCGACACGTTCGGCTTCAGCTTCAGCTTCTTTAGCTTCTAAGGCTTTTTGATCTTCAATTTGAGCTACAACGATTTCTTGGTTGGCATCTACTAATTCGTTGACCACTCCAACGCGGCCTAACAAATCTGAAAGACTTTCAGCAGAAATAACGATGTCTAACAAATTAGCAGAGTTTCCATCTGTTTGTACTGCTCTAGCTTGGTTATCAATTTTTTCTTGTCTTTGTGCAATCAATACTTTTAATTCTTCAATTTCTTTTTGCAATTGTGCAACTTTTTCTTCTGCTGCTTTCAATTTCTTTTCTTGTTCATTTAATTCACGAACAACTTGATCGATATCTTTTTGTAAATTAACGACATCAGTTTCTAAAGCAGACTTTTCCTCTGCTAAAGTTTTTAAAGTTTCTTCTTGTACGTTGATGTTGTTTTGGATATTTTGATTTTCTTGTTCTAACTGTTCTTTTTCTTGACGCATGTCTTCTAAAGTATCAGCCGCTGCTTCAGTCGGCATAACCAATGGACTGACTAACATAGATGCTGCAAGTAAACCAGTAAGTAATTTCTTTTTCAATTTATTTCCTCCATATGATCAATTCGCTTTTAGTAAAATTCAGTTGTGTTATATTTAGTAAATTTTTTATTGTTTTTTCGCTAAGAAAAATATAGCACACAAAAAAACATTCTAAGATTTTAGTTGTGTAACAAAACGCAAGCAATATTACAGAATGATTACCGCAAACGTTTTCGTCGTATTCTACTCCTCCTAAACGTCTATCTAACAGTAATTGTTCAAATTTCATTCAATTTTACTTTTGTATTTTAAAGCGTTTTCAAATACGTTCGTTTTACTGATTTATCAAGACTAAACTTGTTATTTATTAAAGAAATCTTTAGAATTCAGTTGTTATTTTGTAAAAGTTTTAACTAAAAATAAGACAAAAAGTGTTCAAACATTACGTTATGTATTTTAATCAAAATCTCATTTAATTTCTTTCTTCTAAAAAAAAACCTGTTTTTTTCTACTTTCATAAAACTAGTCTTAAAAAAACCACTCATTTTGAGTGGTTTTTTTAGGACTAGTTTTTTTCTATTCATACCGAACAACAGGTTTTCTTGCAGCAGTTACTTCATCTAATCTTTTTACAGATGTATGATGAGGTGCTTCTGTAACTAATTCAGGCGTCTCATTTACTTCTTTAGCGATTTGAATCATTGCATCTGCAAATTTATCTAAGGTTTCTTTTGATTCCGTTTCTGTTGGTTCGATCATTAAACACTCTTCTACAATCAAAGGGAAATAAATCGTTGGTGCATAATATCCAAAGTCCAGCAATCGTTTAGCAATATCTAATGTACGAACGCCTAATTTCTTTTGTCGATTCCCAGATAATACAAATTCATGTTTGCATACTTGCTTGTAAGGAGAATCATAATAAGGCTCTAGGCGCTTGCGCAAATAATTTGCGTGAAGTACGGCACTTTCGGAAGCTTTTCTTAATCCACTGGCTCCCATGGTACGTATATACGTGTAGGCGCGTACGTTGACACCAAAATTGCCAAAATAGCCTTTGATTCTACCAATAGATAATGGATAGTCTGAGTTTAATTCGAATCCATTAGTTGTTTTTTCAATTCTCGGAACAGGCAGATAAGATTCTAAATAAGCTTTTACACCTACTGGACCCGATCCTGGACCGCCTCCTCCATGAGGTGTACTGAACGATTTGTGCAAGTTTAAATGAACAATATCGAATCCCATAGCACCAGGTGATGTAATTCCCATGATGGCATTCAAATTAGCGCCGTCGTAGTACAGTAATCCGCCCACTTCATGAACAATATCTGCTATTTCAAGAATATCTTTTTCGAAAATACCTAAAGTATTCGGATTGGTCAGCATCAATCCAGCTGTATCCTCTCCGACTTCTTTTTTCAAGGCAGTCAGATCAACTGTTCCATCATCATTTGAAGGAATCTCCACGACATCAAAACCTGCGATTACAGCACTTGCTGGATTGGTCCCATGAGCTGAATCAGGAACAAGTATTTTTCGTCGTTTGTCCAGATCGCCAGTTTTTTCATGATAGGCTTTAATGATCATCAGACCTGCCCACTCACCTTGTGCGCCTGCTGCTGGTTGCAAGGAAATAGCATCCATGCCAGATACGACTTTTAAATCTTCTTGGAGTTCGTACATCAATTGGAAAGCACCTTGAAGAGTTCTAGTCGGCTGAAGAGGATGGATAGAGGCAAATCCACTATAACGAGCAACATCTTCATTGATTTTCGGATTGTATTTCATCGTACATGAGCCAAGTGGATAAAAGCCATTGTCTATACCGAAGTTTTTATTAGACAGAGCCGTATAATGTCTCATCAATTGAGGCTCTGAAATTTCCGGCAATTCGGCAGCTTCCTCACGCAAAAAGTTTTTTGAGAACTTTTCTGCTAACGAAATAAGCGGAACATCACTTTTTGGCAAACTATAAGCTGTTCTTCCTGGTTGACTGATTTCAAATAAGATATCCGTGTAATCATTCATGAGTTAATTCCTCCAGTACAGAAACCAAATCATCGATCTCTTCTTTGGTTCGTTGATCGGTCACACAAAGAAGCATCGTATTCTCCATTTCATAATCAGGTTCCAAGTCATAACCGCCAATAATCCCTTTATCCAAAAGCAAGCTGTTTACTTCTGAAACAGGACGGTTTAATTTCACTGCAAATTCATTGAAGAAAGGAGATTGGTTATAAATGCTAAAGCCTTTATTTTTTAATTGGTTCGCTAAGTAATCAGCTTTGTCCACATTTAATTGCGCCATTTCTTGGATTCCCTCTTTACCTAAAGCAGCCATACACACTGCTGAAGCCAAGGCATTTAAAGCTTGATTGGAACTCATATTCGAAGTCGCTTTTTCACGACGAATGTGTTGCTCACGCGTCTGTAAGGTCATGACAAATCCACGTTTGCCTTCGTTATCCGTGGTTTGTCCGATAATCCGACCCGGAATTTTGCGCAGATGTTTTTTGTTTACAGTAAAATAACCGCAATGTGGTCCGCCAGCTGACATAGTCAATCCTAATGGCTGCATATCTCCTACCACGATATCTGCACCTAATTTCCCAGGAGCTTCCAATACTCCTAAAGCTAATGGATTAGCCATTACAATGAAAAGGGCTTTTTGAGCAGCTGCCAGTTCTTTTATAGCTTTCAAGTCTTCCACAGAGCCTAAAAAATTCGGGTATTGAACAACAACTGCTGCCGTATGCTCATCAATCTTTTCTCTTAGATAAGTAAGATCTGTAACGTCTTTCTTCAATGGAAGTTCTACTAGTTCAAATTCTCGGCCTTTTGAGATGGCTTCTAAAACTTCTCTCCCTTGAGGATGAACTCCTTTAGAGACCAGAATTTTAGAACGTTTTGTAGTGGTTACGGCCAAATTGGCTGCTTCTCCTAAAGAAGTAAACCCATCGTATAAGGAAGAATTAGCAGCTTCCATACCCGTCAATTCTGTGATCATCGTTTGAAACTCAAATATAGCTTGTAATTCTCCTTGACTGACCTCGGGCTGATATGGAGTATAAGCCGTATAAAATTCAGAACGAGAGATAACATGGTCTACTACACTAGGAATGTAGTGATCGTACGTTCCTGCTCCTAAAAAAACAGCCGCATCATCTGTACTGACATTTTTAGCTGCTAGTTGACGCATGTGAGTCGTTAAAGCCGATTCTGAAAGAGTCTCGGGAAGAGTGAACTCTTCTCTCAACCGAATAGTTTCTGGAATATCTTGAAACAACTCTTCAATAGAATGAATTTCCAACGTTTCCATCATTTCAGCTGTGTCTTGCTCCGTATCTGGTAGATAGCGAAATTCATTTGTCACATTATTGACCTTCTTCCTCTTTTAATTCCTTCACATAAGCTTCATAAGCTTCTTGATTCATCAATTGAGTCAATTCATCTGCATCCTCAACTTGAATTTCTGCTAACCAGCCATTTTCATATGGTGATTCATTCACCAATTCAGGACTGTCTTCTAATTCGTCATTCACCTTAATGATCGTTCCCGTTAGAGGCGTAAAAATCTCCGAAGCTGATTTTACAGACTCCACAGTAGCGATTTCTTCTTCGACTGAAACAGCAGAATCTAATTCGGGAACTTCTACAAAAACGATATCTCCTAATTGTTCTGTAGCATATTGGGTAATTCCCATCCGAGCAATATTGCCTTCAAGAACTAGTACCCATTCGTGGTCTTTTGTAAAATACAAATTATTTTGATTGTTTGTCATGTTGCAACTTCCTTCCTTGTATAAAGTTTTATGGTCGTTTGTAAAAAGGTGTAGCGATGATTTGAGCAGCGATTTTTTTCTTTCTCACCCCAACATACACTGTAGTTTCTAGTGCAGTATAATCATTTTGGATCAAAACTAACCCAATACTTTTCTTTAAAGTCGGTGATTTAGTCCCTGATGTGACGACCCCAATTTCTGTTCCGTCTTCTGAGTAAACAGGATAACCTTCACGTGCAATACCTTTGTCCAAAAGCTCAATTCCTCTGATTCTTCTCTTCAAGCCTTCACTACGCTGAGCAGCTAATTTTTCTTGACCGATAAAAGAAGCCGTTTTCTTCGTTTTCACAGCAAATCCAATCCCACCCTCTAAAGGAGTGATGTCATCAGATAATTCGTGTCCGTATAAAGACAAGCCTGCTTCTAATCTTAACGTATCCCTTGCACCAAGTCCGCATGGTCTAAGTCCGTATTCTGCACCGACTTTCAACAAAGAGTCCCATAGTTTTTCGATTTGATTCGCTGCTGTGTACAACTCAAAGCCATCTTCACCAGTGTATCCTGTTCTGGCTATCAGAATGTTGGAAATGTCGGCCACCTTTTCACTTGGTAGAAAGTGATACGATTGAATCGTACTCAAGTCTGCCGTTGTTAATTTACTCAGAATCGTTTCAGCTGTCGGCCCTTGAAGCGCCAGCAGCCCCATTTTGGCAGAAAGATCTTTGAGAGAGACATTGTCTTCTAAGTGTTGATGCATCCATTCCCATACTTTATCTTTGTTTGCCGCATTGGGTGTCATAAGATATTTTTCCTCAGACAGCTTGAAGATGATCAAGTCATCAATAGTCCCTCCGTCTGGATGGCATATTGCGTTGTATTGAGCTTGATTTATCTGGATAGAAGCTACATTATTGGTCAGTAAATGATTCAAGCAAGCTGTCGCATGTGTTCCTTCAATCAAGATTTCTCCCATATGAGACACGTCAAATAATCCAGCTTTTGTACGTACGGCTTCGTGTTCTTCTATAATACCGGTGAATTGAACTGGAAGCGACCAACCACCAAAGTCGATTAATTTTACGTTATTTTTTTTATAATAGTCATATAACGGTGTTTTATTTAAATTAGATTGCTCCGACATTTTATTCCCCCTAACTTTCTGATCACACTTTTTTATTCCTTATCTACATTATAAAAGATTCCGCTACCATTGTCTTTCTTTATTCAAGAAATAATTTTTCGAGAGTGGAGCAAAGTGTATAGCTCGTCGGTTACGAGAAGGGTCCCACTAGTTAGATGCTTTTCCTGTCAGTTTGAATTCAGCTGAAATTTTTTTATTACTGCACAAAAAAAGCTGAGATAATCGTTCTACCTCAGTCTTTTCTTTTTTACTATTAAAGTGCTTTTACCATCCCGCCGTCCACTAAAATAGATTGTCCAGTAACATAAGTATTCGCTCCAGAAACTAAAAATACAGCTGCTTTGGCAAATTCTTCTGGTTTTCCGTAGCGACCGATGGGAATTTCTTTTTCCGATTGTGCGGTGACTTCTTCTAATGACATTCCTTTTGCGTCAGCTTTTCTTTGGTCCATCACTTGAATTCTGTCCGTAGCTATTCTCCCAGGCCCAATCGTATTGACCATGATATGATCAGGCGCCAACTCTACTGCTAATGATTTGCTTAACCCATTGATACCGTTACGAAAAGTATTCGATAATATTAAATCTGGAATAACTGATTTAATAGAAGAACTCGCCACATTTAAGATTTTTCCGCCATTTTCTTTTAAATCTGGCAACACTTCTCGAATCAAGCGAATGTAACTCAATAAATTCAATTCGAATGCGTTTACCCAATCTTCATCCTCAAAATCCGTAAAGTTTCCAGAAGGAGGTCCTCCCGCATTATTGATTAAGATATCAATTTTTCCAAATTGAGTCTTGGTTTCTTGCACTAATGCTCTGATATCTTCTGGTTTGGTAATATCAGCTGGAAAATACGCTACTTTACTTGCAGCTTCAGCTTGAATTTCTTCTGCCGCTTGTTGTAAAGTTTCTTCTGTTCTACTAGTCAACATCACGTTGGCACCTTCTTTAGCCAATTCCTTGGCGATGGCTTTTCCCAATCCTTTACTTGAAGCTACTACAAGTGCAACTTTATTGGTTAATTCTAAATCCATTCTTCTCCCCCTCATATTCAATAATGAAAAACGTTTGGACAAATTATACCATTAATCGATATAAAACAAATAAGATTGAGACTAAGTCCCAACCCTATCTTATTTATTATTTTTATTTAATGAGCGTATAAATTGCTTCAGCATAAATTGCCATGGCTTTCATCAAGTCATCGACAGCCATAAACTCATTTGCTTGGTGCATCGTGTCGACACTGTCAGGGAACATGGCTCCATAAGCTACTCCACGTTTCATTAAACGACCGTATGTTCCACCACCGATAGATTGTTCTTTAGCTTCTAATCCAGTGTGTTTAGCATAGACATCCAGTAACGTTTTTACTAATGGATCATCAGCTGGTACGTAGTGTGGTTCTTTAACTCCGCCACGACTAAGCGTAACGCCATATTCAGCTAGTTTACTATCTAATTGGATTTCGATCGCTTCCACATTCATTCCGCGTGGGTAACGGAAATTCAATGCAATAACTCCTCCATTTTCAGGAGTAAACGTGAATACACCTGCATTCATCGTTAAATCGCCCATTATGTCATCTGCAAAGTTCAAGCCTAATTTTTCGGCTCTTGAATCTTCGTGAATGTATTCTGCAATGATTTGAAGGTAGTTTTGAGCATCTCCGCCGAAGCTAAAGTTGCTTAGGAATGTTGCCAAATAAGTTCCGCCGTTGACTCCACCACGGGGCTCCATTCCATGAGCTGATTTCCCAACGACTTCAATCGTTACTTTGTCGCCATCCACCCCTACAGTTCCTGTAATAGGTGCTGATTCTACATAATCGTAAAAAGCTTTTTCAATTACATCTGCTTCTTCACTGGTAAATACAGCTGCTGCATCACGAGGAACCATATTTTCACGTAAACCGGCATCAAAGCTAAGCAGCGTATTTTTGCCGCCTTCGTTGTTTCCTTTCGTATTTACATACAAGGAAACATTTCCTTTTTCACCGTTGATGATCGGGAAGTTAGCATCAGGAGAAAAACCAAAGTCTGGTTCTTTTTCTACTGATAAATAGTGGTCCATACATTGCCAGCCGCTTTCCTCATCTGTACCAATAATGAAACGTATTTTTTTAGAAATCGGCAGATTCATTTCCTTGATCATTTTGATGGCATAGTATGCGGCCATACCTGGTCCTTTGTCATCACTTGAACCGCGTGCATAAATTTTCCCATCTATGATTACAGGCTCAAAAGGATCTGTGTCCCAACCATTTCCAGGAGGAACTACATCAACGTGAGCTAACACACCCATCATTTCGTCGCCTTCACCGTATTCAAGATGACCAGCTATGTTTCCAGTATTTTTAGAGATGAAACCATCTTTTTCACCCAATGCTAAAAAGGCTTCTAAGGCTTCTTTAGGACCAGGACCTACTGGTGCATCTTTTGATGCTTTGCTGTCATCGCGAACGCTGTCGATTTTCAACAGCATGAACAAATCTTTTAAGAAGTCGTCTTTGCGAGCTTCAGCTTCTTTTTTCCAATCAATTGCCATGTCAAAACTCTCCCCTCTTCATTAACACTTCCATTCTATCACTTTTGATGTCAGTTACCAATGTAGGGCTGAACTTTTTTCGCTTCTATTTGTATAACTTTGGCTTAATATTGTATAACTTTGGCTTAATATTCTTTTAAAACTTATAATGAAGGAGAATAGAGAAAGGAGTTAAGCAAATGAATTCTATTACAGAAGAGATCGTAACATCAACTTTAATCAAACGGTCAGAAGATAGTTATAAAGGGACTTATGGAAAAGTCTTGGTCATCGGTGGAAATGAAGATATGGGTGGAGCCGCCATCTTAACAGCTAGTGCAGCTGTTTATAGTGGTGCCGGCTTGGTCACCGTAGCCACAGCTAAAGCGAATCACGTTTCCTTGCATGCTCGTCTTCCAGAAGCGATGGTCGTGGATAGCGCTGATTTGAAAAAAGTAACTGAGCAAGTAGAAACAGTAGATGTCATTGTTATTGGTCCCGGTCTTGGTTTATCTCAAGAAGCATTGGATATCTTAACTACTGTGTTTTCTAGTGTATCCCAAGACCAGTACATCGTTATTGATGGCAGTGCTATTAGCCTTATAGCAAAATATGATATCCCTTATCCAAAAACACAAGCTATTTATACTCCTCATGTGGGAGAATGGAAAAAAATGACTGGATTGTCTCAAGCTGAACAAGAAGACGAAGCTAACGCGATTCAACAGAAAAAAATTGGCGGGACGATCGTACTCAAATCGAACCGCACAAAAGTTTACTTTAATGATGCATTCTGGAAAAATACTGCAGGAAACCCAGCTATGGCTACTGGCGGGATGGGAGATACCTTAGCAGGTATGATCGCTGGATTTGTGGCTCAATTTGACGATAAAGAAAAAGCCATTCTAGCAGCTGTGTTCTTGCATAGTGAAATAGGAGATACACTTGCAGAAAAACAATATGTAGTTCTTCCTTCACAAATTATCGAGAATATCCCTTATATGATGAAACAATATTCACAAAAATAAGAATGGACTAAAATAAGGTTCTACAATGACTGACGAAAGTTTACACAACTCAAGTCAAATAGATAAAAAATAATAAATTTGAAAAAAAGAGACTGCTTGTATCAGTCTCTTTTCAAGTCTATTTAATATCAACTATTTTCTATTTTTTAAAGACTCGATCTCATCTTGAGTTAACGTTCGGTATTCTCCTAATTGTAAATTTTCGTCTAAATATAATGGTCCCATAGACAAACGTTTTAAATAAGTCACTTCTTTATCTACACTCTCAAACATACGTTTTACTTGATGAAACTTACCTTCATGAATGGTTACTTCAATTTTTGAAGTCCCTTTTGCCCCATCAGTTTCATGAATCACTAATTCTGCAGGTTTGCAATTATATCCATCCTCTAACGTAACACCTTTTAAGAAAGCCACTGCGTCTTTTTCTATTACGATTCCTTTGATTTCGGCTTGATAAACTTTATTGACATGTTTTTTGGGAGACAGCAATTCATGGGCTAAATTACCATCATTGGTTAAAAGCAATAACCCTTCCGTATCAATATCTAAACGTCCTACTGGAAATGGCTCTTGCAATTGATCCTGCGGTTGCAATAAATCAATGACTGTCTCATGCAGATTGTCTGTTGTAGCACTAATAACCCCTTTTGGTTTATGCAACATGAAATAAACGAACTCTTGATATTCTACTTTTTCTCCAAATACCTCTATTAAATCTGTTTCTGGGGAGACTTGAACTTTACCATCTTTTTGAAAAGTTCCATTAACAGTCACAACTTTTTTCTTTAGAAGATTTTTCACTTCTTTTCTCGTACCAAATCCACTATGGGACAATAATTTATCCAATCTCATTTCTAAATTCCTTTCTCAATACACTTATCTGTTTTCCATTATACAGAAAATTGAAAAGAGAGCTAGGACATTAAAAAATCCTAACTCTCTTTTTAAGTGTGGGCTTAACGGCTTACTTCACGCTCTGGTTTTAAACGCGTTGCGTAAGCTTGATTCCCTATGATTTCATTTTACCTTTTCGTTGGGAAAGAACACCCAACTAAACGCCAAAAGTGAACTCTACGAAAGTCTAAACGGTTTGTTCCGCGCTCTGTCCTTAAACGCCTCTCTCCACGCTCTTATATTTTTATTTTTTTTCTAAATGTTGTTGCTTTTGTGCCGATCACTTTATCTGCTAGTCTTGATTTAAAGATTAGATAGCCGTAAACAGCTACCCCTACTAAAGCTACGATCAATATAACTACTAAAGCTAATCCTCTGTCGCTAACTGGAATAAACAGGTAAAGCAACTCTCTGACGACTGTTGTAGCTATCGCCATGATTACAGAGAAAATGGTTATTAACAGTGTCCTTCTCGACAATAATCCTAGATTGAAATGTTCTGTCTGATACATTGCATGAATAATAATAAGGGAAGATACTGCAAAACCAATCATCGTAGAAACCAGCATTCCGTGAGTTTTGAAAGCAGCTAGTAGTGGATATTGTAAAGCTAATTTCACAATCACCCCTATTACTAGCCCCTTTATCGCAGCACGGGGTCTGTTTGCTGACATGATCATAATGCTCACTACTGTGTACAACCCTAAAAAAATAGTCATAATAGCTGACCATTGAGTAATACTCGTTCCAAAATCATCATGTTGATAAAATAATGTATACAATGGTTCAGCCACTACAGCCATTCCCACTGACGCCGGAATGATAATAAGAAACAGCAATTGAATACTATTATTAAATTGTCTGCTCAATCCTTTATGATCTTTTTTAGCCATTAAACTACTGATCAAAGGTACTGAAGTAATGGCCATTGAACTCCCAAACGAAAGTACGATCATGATCAATTTATGCGCATTTGCTGCTGCGACACCGTAAACTCTCTGTATTTCTTTAGGAGTATAATCACTAACAGCTTTCATGATAGGATCAAATGTAAATTGATCGACTAATTGAGCAATCGTAATTCCAGCTCCGATGATAATGAAAGGAATAGCCGTTTTGATAATAGAAAACAAGATTTGATTGGTTGAAACAGTTATGTTGCTGCTAGAACTGGAACCAATAGTTGGTTTCGCATTTAACTGTTTTCTCCACACTACATAAACCAAAAATACCATACTGGCTAATGCCCCAACAAAAGCTCCAAAAGTAGACCATGATACAGCATCTACAACTGACCCATCAAATACTTGACGGATAAAGAATACTGAAGCCAGCATAAATATGACCCGCACAATTTGTTCAACAACTTGTGAAATAGCGGATGGAGCCATTGATTGGAACCCTTGAATATACCCTCTAGTTACACTCATCGTTGGAATCAGCAGTAAAGCTATAGACAATGTACGAATCACTTGTGTTCCGTCTGCAGCAGAAGCTGTTGGGCTATTTGCTGCGATAAATGGTGCTAATGCGTACATCAGGATAGCGGAAGCGATACCTGTAATTGACATAACTTGTAACCCTCGTTTATATATGTCCTTACTGATATCATACTCTCCCAACGAATTATAATGAGAAACTTGTTTAGCTATGGCAGAAGGGACACCTGCTGTAGCGACACTTAAAAACAAAGCATAAGGTGTATAACCAACAGTATATAAGGCATTGGCTGCCTCAGCTGTCGCTTTATCTCCCATCCAAGCCATCCAAGGGATAATGTAGATAGCACCTAACAGTCTAGAGATAATACTTGCAGCAGACATCCAAGCAGAACCCGATAACATTTTACTCTGTGAATCACTTTCAACATGTTTCGTTTTTTTACTTATCGTTTCATTTGACATTTATAAGCCTACTCTCAAAATATTTTGCTAGCTTACATTCTACTTATAAAGTAGACAAGATGCAATGTCTAAAGAGCCAGCTCAATCAAAATTTAATGCTTTTTTAACTACTTTGAATTAATGTAGACACCTTTATCCTTTTGCCAATAATAATGACATCTCATTTTCAGATAAAGTGAAGTCGAATACCTGTAAATTTTCTTCTAAACGATCTTTGCTTTCTGTTTTGGGTATGGGAATAACGCCCCGTTGGATATTCCAACGAAGTGCAATTTGTGCGGGCGTTTTTTGATATTTTTCTGCTAATCTTTGGATATCTCTATCATCCAACGTTTTCCCTCTATGAATTGGACTATAAGCCATCGATCGAATACCACTTTTTTCGCAAAACACTCGCAAATTTTCCTGACTGTTGCCTGGATAAGAAGAGTACTGGTTCACTACTGGTTTGATATCTCCCCATTCAAATAAGTAATTTAACTGCTCTTCATCAAAATTGGAGACACCGATAGCTTTTACTTTGCCACTATAATAAATTTCTTCTAATGCTTTCCAAGTCTTGATATTCACGTCATTGGAAACATCTGGCCAATGGATCAATACTAAATCAATGACATCCAGATTCATAGCTCCATAACTTTTCTCAAAAGCTCTCAGGGTCTTTTCGTATCCCAAATCTGTTTTCCAAATCTTGGTCACAACAGTAATCTCTTCACGTGGAATCCCACTGTTTACTGCTCTTCGAACTGCACGACCTACCTCAGCTTCATTTTCATACATCGCAGCCGAATCAATTAAACGATATCCTTTCATTAAAGCGCTATAGATCGTTTCTTCTGCTGTTTTAGCATCCATATTATAAGTGCCCAGCCCAATTAATGGAATGAGCTGCCCATTGTTCAAACGAATCATCTTTTGTCTGTTTTGTTCCATTGTATCTCCACCTTTTATTGGGTTGTATTTGTCCTGAACATATAAAAAAGCGAATAGACTCTTCGCTTTTTTATTGAACCATTATTGCTCGTCATCTTTTTCTTTTTTCTTACGTTTCTTTTTCTTATCATCAAATAAACCAATGGCAACTGCTACAGCTATCCCTATGGCCAACCAACTTGCAGCATCCATTAAAACCCCTCCTAAGAATGTTTTATAAGGCATAAAAAGATGTGCTACTATTCCTTTATAAGAATAATAGCACACCTAATGTGAAAAAAAGAATGTTAACCATCCAATACGAAACGGATCAGTTAGCTACAATATTGACTAATTTTCCAGGAACAACGATCACTTTACGGATATTTTTCCCTTCAATATATTGCTGGACTTTTTCATCTGCCATCGCTAATTTTTCCATGTCATCTTTTGAGATTTCTTTGGAAACTTGAACTTTTGATCTCAGTTTGCCATTAACTTGGAAAACAACTTCTACTTCATCTTTTTGCAAATATTTCTCATCATATGTTGGCCAAGCTGCATAAGAAATACCTTCTTGAGATTGGGTCACTTTTTGCCACAATTCTTCTCCTAGATGAGGAGCGATTGGCGCCAATAGTTGAATCAATCCTTTAATATACTCAACAGGCAACGCTTCTGCTTTATATGCTTCATTTACAAACACCATCAATTGAGAAATGGCTGTATTGAAACGTAATGCATCATAATCTTTAGTAACTTTCTTGACCGTTTGATGATATACCACATCTAACTTACCATCATTAAAAGTCGTGATACGATCACGTAACTTATCATCTTCATCCATGATCAAACGCCATACGCGGTCTAAGAACTTGCGACTTCCTTCTAGTCCGTTTTCACTCCATGCAATAGAAGCATCTAACGGTCCCATAAACATTTCGTAAACACGTAATGTATCTGCTCCATATTGTTCTACCACATCATCAGGGTTGACTACATTCCCTTTTGATTTAGACATTTTCTCATTGTTCTCTCCTAGGATCATTCCTTGGTTGAACAATTTTTGATACGGTTCTTTTGTTGGAACGACACCGATATCGTATAAGAATTTATGCCAGAAGCGTGCATACAATAGATGCAATACAGCATGTTCTGCCCCGCCGATATAAATGTCTACCGGCAACCATTCTTTTAATTTTTCAGGGTCCGCTAATTGTTCTGAATTGTGGGGGTCAATGTAACGCAAATGATACCATGAACTACCTGCCCATTGCGGCATCGTATTTGTGTCACGTTTCCCTTTTTTACCGGTTTCTGGATCAACTACGTTTACCCAATCAGTGATATTTGCAAGCGGAGATTCACCAGTACCACTAGGTTTGATTTCATTAGTTACTGGCAGCAACAATGGCAATTCTTCTTCTGGGACAGTAGTGGTCGTACCATCTTCCCAATGAATAACAGGAATAGGTTCTCCCCAATAACGTTGTCGAGCGAACAACCAGTCGCGTAAACGATAAGTCGTTTCTTTTTTGCCGATTTCTTTTTCTTCCAACCAACTATTCATTTTTTCGATAGCAGCTTCTTTTCCAAGTCCATCCAAAAATTCTGAATTGATATGAGTCCCATCCTCAGTGAAAGCTTCTTTTGTGATGTCTCCACCTTCAAGTACAGGGATGATCTCTAAATCAAATTTAGTCGCAAATTCCCAGTCACGTTGATCATGAGCTGGAACAGCCATGATAGCTCCCGTTCCATATGAAGCCAGTACATAATCTGCGATCCAGATAGGCATTTCTTTCCCGTTTACCGGGTTGATTGCATAAGCTCCAGTAAAGACTCCTGATTTGTCTTTATTCAAATCTGTACGGTCTAAATCGCTTTTCAGACTACTCTCTTTTATGTAGGCTTCAACAGCTGCTTTTTGTTCTGGTGTAGTGATTTTTTCAACCAAATCAGACTCAGGAGCTAAAACAGCATACGTCGCCCCAAAAAGTGTATCTGGTCTTGTCGTGAACACAGTAAATTCTTCACTAGATTCTTTCACGCTAAACGTTACATTGGCCCCTACCGATTTACCGATCCAATTGCGTTGCATATCTTTGATATTTTCTGGCCAATCTACTAATTCTAAATCTTCTAGCAAACGATCTGCATAAGCTGTGATTTTCAGCATCCATTGTTTCATTGGCTTACGGTAAACAGGATGTCCTCCGCGTTCACTTTTGCCATCAATGACTTCTTCATTAGCCAAAACTGTTCCTAAAGCAGGACACCAGTTTACAGCTACTTCTGCTTCATAAGCCAAACCTTTTTCATATAATTTCGTAAAGATCCATTGAGTCCATTTGTAATACTCTGGATCAGTAGTGTTGATCTCACGGTCCCAGTCCAAACTGAATCCTAGAGAATTGATTTGACGTTTAAACGTTTGAATGTTTTCAGCTGTAAATTCAGCCGGATCATTTCCTGTATCCAGTGCGTATTGTTCTGCTGGCAGACCAAAGGCATCCCAGCCCATAGGATGCAACACGTTGTACCCTTGAGCACGTTTCATTCGAGAAAGAATATCCGTTGCAGTATAGCCTTCTGGATGTCCTACGTGCAGTCCTGAACCTGATGGATATGGGAACATGTCCATTGCGTAAAACTTATCTTTTTCAGGATCTTCTATTACGCGGAAAGATTTATTTGTATCCCAATATTGTTGCCATTTCTTTTCAATGGTTTTGTGATTAAAACTCATTCCTAATTACCTCTTTTCTTAATATTAGTGTAAAAAAAATCGCCCTAAAAATACAAAGGCATTTATTCCTTGTATTCTTAGGACGAACTCAATTTTATAGTCGTGGTACCACCTAAATTTACTGCAATAATCTCTTGCAATCTCATCTTATCCTTAACGCGGATGAAACGTCTCTGCCTACTTGAAAGTCTTTCTCAGCAAAGCAACTCCTAAGGCGAGTTCAAAATGTATCTCTGCGCATTTTCACCAACCATGCGCTCTCTAAAAAAGAGCCATTCCTACTGATCCTTATCACTGTCTTTTGATTATTGATTTCATTTTAACAAATTCTAGTTCTAGATTCAATTAAAGATTTAAAAACTTTTCTCTAAGCGAACAAGAGAGCAGGAGTAAAAAAACTCAGTGCACACTTTAAAGCTTATTATCGATAAGTTACTTTTATATTTATCTAATGGCAAAAAAAATTGATACTAAAAACAGTTATTTTTTCTTCTTCCCTATTGCTTTATAAGCACCTTTGATAACCTCAAAAAAGCTCAATGAGTGTACCATGTAATCGGGGTCAACGTATTCGCGTATCGCACGAAGAACTTTTTTAGGGTCTTTTGAAGAAAAAGTAAACGTACCCGATTTTTTCGTCTCGATCGCATAACGCGGGATCCATCTGCCTTTAAACATGACTGAAGCAATCACAAGATTTACCTCTTCCCAAGGAATTTGAATAAATTTGTGCGGATCCCGCGTATTATAAAATTCAAATCCTCTATCACCGATCATGATTTTCCCATAATCTGTTAGTCCCGTAAAAGCGGTGGCATCGATCACCAAATCCACTTTTGTGTTAATTGATTCAACCATTCAAACCGCTCCATTTCATTTATCGTCTTACAGTCATTATACGTTTCTTCATTCAAATAAACCACAAAAAAAACGACTGAGACAAAAATCCCAGCCGCTCTTTTTACGATCCACTATTCATTTACAGAATTGAATCGACTGATGTTTCTTTCAGTTATTATAGTAGTCCGATCAAGTGTCCGCCGATACCAACTACGAATAAACCTAAGATGATAACAATTGGGCTAACATTTTTCTTCAATAACCACATACAGAATAATGTTAACAATAACGGTGCCAATCCTGGAATCAATTGGTCTAAGTTATCTTGTAACGTGGTCACTTTAGTAGGAGAAAGAGCCATACCTGAATTTACTTGTTCAAAGGCTTGACGCATTCCTTCTCCACCTGCAGGTAGCTGATCCCATTCAATAAATGCTCCGTCCTCCAATTGTACTTCGGAGATAACGGGTTTGAAACCAATCGATACCCATCGTTGTACTAATGCTGCCAGTACAAACATCCCTAAAATAGATGCACCTTTAGTAATATCTTGCAATAAACCACCAGAAAGGTCTTCTGTGATTTTAGAACCGGCTTTGTAACCGAATTCTTGTGTGTACCACATGAAGCCCCAACGAATCAAATTCCAAGCTACAAAGAATAAGATTGGTCCAAGAATATTTCCTCCCATTGCTAATGAAGCTCCTAGAGCTCCTAACATTGGACGTACAGTAAACCAGAACACCGGGTCACCAACACCGGCCAAAGGACCCATCATACCAACTTTAACCCCTTGGATAGCTACATCATCAACAGGAACGCCATTCGCACGTTCTTCTTCAAGAGCTAAAGTAACACCAAGAATTGGTGAAGCGATATATGGGTGAGTATTAAAGAATTCTAAGTGACGTTTCAATGCTGCTGAGCGGTCCTCTTTAGATTTGTACAATTTTTTAATGGCTGGAATCATTGAAAATGCCCAACCGCCGTTTTGCATACGTTCATAGTTCCAAGAACCTTGGATAAATGTTGAACGCCATGCCACAGCTAAGCGATCTTTTTTAGATAAAGTAATTTTTTCTTCCATGTCAATTTCTCCTCCTTCAGGATTAATAATCGTTTAAGATATCGCCAAGCGGATCACCAGTATTGTTTCCGCCGTTACTTGAAGAACCACCCATTTTAGAAAGGTTCAAGTAAATAAGAGCGATAGCAACTCCGATTGCTCCTAGAGCGATCAATGTCAATTCAGAAACGGCTGCTACTACGAAACCAAGAACAAAGAATGGCCATACTTCTTTAGATGACATCATGTTGATAACTAGTGCATAACCAACAGCAACAACCATTCCACCACCGATAGCCATACCATCTGTCAACCATGCAGGCATTGATTCTAAGAATCCTTGAACTGTTGTTGCCGGGATAAATAATAGCGCTGCAGCTGGGATAGCGATACGGACACCTTGCATACAGATTGCTAAAATTTGTAAGATTTCAATTTTTCTGAAATCTCCTTCTTCAGCTGATTTATCCATTGCGTGTACAATAGGTACAGCTAATGTACGAACAACCATTGTCAAGAAAAGTCCTGCTACTGCAAGAGGAACCGCAATCGCGATAGCTGCTGGAACTCCGGCAACCCCTTGTCCACCTAAAACTAAAATAATTGCTGATGCAACTGATGCCAATGCAGCATCGGGTGCTACGGCTGCTCCAATGTTAGCCCAGCCAAGCGCGATCATTTGAAGCGTACCTCCAAGAACGATACCTGCTGTCAAATTCCCTGTTACTAAACCGATCAAAGTACATGCTACTAGAGGTTGATGGAATTGGAATTCATCTAAGATTCCTTCAATACCAGCTAGAAAAGCGACAAGTATTACTAAAATTATTGATATAATAGACATAATAGCCCTCCTAAATAATTTATTTCTATTGTATTATTATGCTTTTGCTAAATCATTTTTTGCTTTTCTCAAAAGTTCATCCATGTTCGCACGAGAGTCATTAGGAACTTTACGTACATCAAATTTGATGCCTCTTGATTTCATTTCTTCAAAAGCTTTTACATCTTCTTGTCCCATTGAAAGAACTTTGTTTACAACGACTTTCCCAACTGAGTGAGCCATCGAACCAACGTTTACCTCATCGATTTCAACGCCGCCATCAATTGCACGTATCACATCTGTAGGATTTTCAAATAAAATCAATGCTTTTGTATTTCCAAAGCGAGTATCTTTTGTAATCTCAATCAATTTATCGACTGGGATAACATTTGCCTTTATTCCAGGAGGAGCAGCTTGTTCAATCAATTTTTTACGCATGTCGTCGTGTGCTACTGAGTCTGAAACAACGATGATACGGTTTGGTCCTACAGATTTAGACCATGATGTCGCAACTTGACCATGTAATAAACGAGAGTCTACACGTGTTAAGACGAATTTGATTTTTCCGTCTCCAACTACTGTATTTGGAGCAAGTGGTCCTTTAGGTTGTCCGTCTTCTGCAACTGGAACTTTCGCAGTGTCTGCTACCAATTCTTCCGGTTTAGCCTTGACCCCTTCTCTTCCCGCTTCAACGATATGTGCTGCAATTTCATGAGCAGATGTCATTGATAAACGAGATCCATAAGCTTCGATCAGCATCGGTAAATTCAATCCTGCAACGATCGCCCATGTATCTTTGTGTTCTTCAAATAATGCATTTGCTTGATTAAATGGCGTACCTCCCCATAAATCCACTAAGAACAACACTTCATCTTGATCATCAAAAGACGCAACTGCATCTTTCATTTTTGCTCTTACATCTTCTGGACCTTCACTTGGCATTAAAGTAATAGCGCTAACGTTTTCTTGTTCTCCAAAAATCATTGCTCCAGATTGCAAGATGCCTTCAGCGAATTCGCCATGGCTTGCTAGAATAATTCCTACCATATTTTTACCTCCTAAATAAATGATTTTACTTTTTAATGATTTGGTGCTTAAATTAAATCTGCGTTTTTTTTTTCCTCTTCTCTCTTTCTTACCCCTTTCTGTTTAGTATTCCTCTTATTTCTAAGCTCTTAAAAGCAGAGGTTATTCAAAACTTCTATTAGATGTTGTTTATTAATAATGACTGTTTAAATTTCCCATTCTTTTTTATCCGTAAATGAATAGGTAGAAATAAATAGTAAGAAGACCCTTACATTACCTAATAGTTTAGTTGATTAAACCTCAATTAATATAGCCAGGCTAATTTATTAACCGTGCTTCAGCTTTCATTTATATATAAGCAATTTTCGTGCCAATTTTAGTGAGTTATCTAGAAATCCCCTAATAGCAAGAGAATAGATCTGAAAGACCTGGATAAAAGACACACTAATTAGTGTGTCTTTTATCCAGGTTTACTGTATTTAGATATTATTTTTGTGTATTATCAACAAATTTGAACTTAATCTATGTTATTCATGCTCTATTTTATTGTTTAACAGTATCTATATTGAGATATGTATATCCATACACAAAAACCTTTAATAAATGGTAAAATAAACTCACCATTCAAATAGTCCTGTAAATTATTCGTGTTTGCAATCTATTCTAAAAGCAAGTAAATATAAAAAGCTTTTATATACCTTACTATATATTAGATAAAAGTAAACAAAAATTTATTCGGCATCGGATGGGCTTCATACATCAGTATATGAACTACTATTGAAAAGAGGTTGTATTTTGAAAAAAGATTATCAATTATACGAGCACCAAGCACAATACTATGAGACGGATCAAATGAAAATCATCCACCATTCGAATTATATTCGTTGGTTCGAGGAAGCTAGGACTGACTTAATGGACCAAATAGGTTTTGGTTACGACCAAATGGAAAAACGCGGTATCATTGTCCCAGTACTCAGTATAAATTGTGAGTACAAATCAATGGTCCGTTACAATGACCGAGTTTACATTATTCCTAAAATTGAAGTGTTCAATGGTATTCGTTTAGAAATTTCTTACCGTATCATCGATAAAAAGAGCGGCAAATTGCGCTCTTTCGGTGAAAGCAAACATTGTTTTTTAAGTGATAAAGGTCGCCCGGTTTCTTTAAAGAAAATAGATAAAGAGTTATATGATTTATTTGATGCATATGTTGGTATAGACTTTGTGCCTGAAGAAAACTAAATCTGAAAAGGAGACATAAACTATGATTACTATTGGTCTGACTGGTTGGAGCGATCATGCATTGCTTGAAACCAGTAAAAACACGAAACTAGAAGATTACGCTGGCCATTTTCCTTTCGTGGAATTAGATACTAGTTTTTACGCCATTCCTTCAGAAAAAAATCTTCATAGCTGGATCACTAAAACTCCCGAATCTTTTCAGTTTATTCCAAAAGCTTATCAAGCTATGACGCAGCATAGAAAATGGATTGAAGACTTTTCTAGCGAATCTCAGATGTTTCAAGCTTTTCTCACTCGTTTTGAATCTATGCTGGAACAAAACCGGATCAAAGCATTTTTATTCCAGTTCCCGCCTTATTTCGGTTGCACAAAAGAAAATGTGGACTACTTAAGAAAAATCAGAGCTTGGATGAAAGACGCCCCAATAGCTATTGAGTTTCGTAATTCCAGTTGGTACAGCACTCAAAATAAAGAATCTACTGTAGCATTTCTAACAGAACATCAATTTATTCATACGGTAGTCGATCAACCTCCAACGCCAAATAACAGCGTTCCCCTCGTTCCTGAGAATACGAATAAAACGTTAACTCTTCTACGGCTACATGGCAGGAATTTTGAAGGCTGGCAGGATGGAAACAGTAAAAATTGGCGTTCAGAAAGGACTCTTTATGAGTATAACCAAGAGGAACTGAGAGAATTTGCGGACATTATTCTAGAATTAGAAAAAGAGACGGATGAAGTAGCCGTTATCTTTAACAACAACTCTGGAGGACATGCTGCAAAAAATGCCAAAGAATTGCAAGCTATTTTAGGGCTTACGTTTACCGGATTAGCTCCAAGACAATTAGACTTGTTCTAAAAAGAACCACTAAAAGAGTTCAAACAACCTCTTTTAGTGGTTCTTTTGCTAGTTGTTCTTTTCTCTGAATCAATCGTTCCAGACGCGGTCGATTATACCGTTGAACGATAATAAAAGGTAAATTAGCTACAAAAGCATATGCCACCATGATCCAACCTGCCCATGGAGGATTCCACAAGAAAAACAAAAACGCCGGTGGAATCATCATCCAATGCGCGAATTCTCCACGCCTAGTCTCAATTACAAAGTGTTGTAAACTAGCTTGATCAAAATGTTTTAAATGAGTTTTATCAAAACCCTTCTTGGTAATTTTCGTTCCATCTGGTAAATACGGTTTCCACGAACGAACTCGAAACCTTTTTTGCCAAATGGCTCCAGATTTTTCCCATTTTCTTATTCGAAACCATTCCTGCTTTTTCCAAAAAAATTCATTTGATATATTACGTGCCGCCCAAGAAATAGACAGATGAAAAATATACCAAGCGATTACATCGATTAAAATAGTCCATGTATTTGGTAAATAGATGAGCTGCATGCCCAGTCCTCCTCTATTCAATCTTAATTTTTCGTCCTTTCCACGTTACCGCACCCAATAAATGCGTCTGTACTATTGACCAACTAAACAGAACAATAAAAAATAAAAAAAGGATAGGGTAACTTAATATGGCTAATAGATTAAAACGTCCCACTCTTTTTGCAAAAACAAAAAATTGCACCAAATAAATGAAGTACATCATTACTGCCCCTACTAGCCAAGAATTAGAAGCTGTTATCAATGATACGATGAGGAAAATTCCAGTTCCTATTCCGCCACTTATCCAATACACAATTAAAAGCAAGACCACTGGATGAGTAGATTGAGAAGCAGTGGCAAAATTCTTTGACCAACCTTCTATCAATTGCTGAATTCCTTCAGAATACATTCGAAAATGCACAACTTCTTTTCCAGCATACAGCTTCAACGCAAGCCCTTGCTGCTGAAATTTTTTACCTAAAACAAAGTCTTCCATAAGTGTTGTTTCAGATTCTTCGTGCCCGCCTATTAAAAAGTATTGTTCTCTAGAACAAAGCAAACAGGGCCCAAAAGCACCTGCTGCAGTAAACTGTTTTTTGAAGACGGTAAATACATTCATCCCTGCTAAGACCATAATATTGAAAACAATAGAAAGTGATTCGTACAAACTCTGCACAGTATGGTACGGTTGAACCGATAAAATCCCGTCACAGTCTTGTGCATGGTACGCAAGAGCAAACCGTTGTAAACTTTCAGGATCGTTTAAATAAGTATCCGCATCTAAAAAAAGCAGCCACTCTCCTGTTGCAGCTTTCGCCCCTCTAAGACAAGCAGCAGATTTACCAACAACGGATTCTTTCTCATTCTTTTTTACTACGTTTGCTCCAAATTTTTCAGCTATTTTTACTGTGTCATCTTCTGAATTGTCGTCTACGACAATAACTTCTTTAGGTTGAAGCTTTTGCTGCTTTAAAGAGGTCAATAATCTAGGGAGATTGCTCTCTTCATTCCGAGCAGGAATAATAACGGAAATTTCAGCTTCTGGACTTTCTTCAGTTGTTCTTTTTGGAAGAAAAGGCACTTTAAAAAATGCCAACCATCCTGCCAAAAAAGCGTAACTTAACAAACAAAGAATGAATATCAACATCTGAGGACCTCCTAAAAAAGCCATTTCCGCCACTTTTTCAATCTTTTCAACTGACTAATCTGATAAGGCGGATATTGTTGCGGTAAGCTTCTCGCGTTTTTTTGTTCGTAATAGACTTTTTGATAACTGAAAGCTTGAAGACCAGCAAATCCATGATAGTTCCCGACTCCACTTTCCTTCACTCCTCCAAAAGGAACAGATGAATGAGCTGCATGACGAATGACCTGATTTACACTAAATGCTCCGCTGCGCAATTGTTGCTCTATGTTCTTGATGCTAGCTTTATTTTTGCTGAAAACATAGGTCACTAGAGGAACAGGCTGCATAAGCAGTTTATTTGTTAAAGATTCAATAGATGAATAAGGTATGACCGGTAAAATGGGTCCAAATATTTCTTCTTTCATAATTGAGCTGCCTTTTTGAATATCTGTCAAAATCGTCGGTGCTAGATAGAGCTGTTCCTCCTCAAAAGTTCCTCCATAAACTACTAATCCGTCCTTCAAATAGCGCAACAATTGGTTTAAATGCTTTTGATGAATAATCCGACTATAATCGCTACTGTTTTTAGGGGAAGCTCCATAGAACATCTCGATCTGTTTTTTTAGCTGATCTAAAAACTGGGGATAAATGGACTCATGAACGTAAACCGTATCTGGCGCAATACACGTTTGTCCTGCGTTCAAGAATTTCCCCCAAGCGATTTGACGGATAGTCTCTTTAGTCAGACCTGTTGGCTCTACAATACAAGGGTTTTTCCCACCTAATTCGAGGACAACGGGAACCTGACGTTCAGCTGCAGCTTGATATATTTTTTTCCCCACCTTTTTACTGCCAGTAAAGAAAATAAAATCCCAATCTAATTCTAAGAGCTCTTCAGCAACGCTGCTGTCTCCTTCTACGACTGTAATAAGTTCTGCATCAAAGTATTTCGGAATCAATTCGGAAAACATGGAGCTAACTGCCGGTGCAAATTCTGACGGTTTGATAAAACAGCTGTTGCCTGCAGCTATTGCTCCAATCAACGGCATCAATGTTAGTTGAAGCGGATAATTCCAAGGAGAAATAATGAGTACTGAACCATAGGGCTGATAGGAGAGAGAGCTTTTTCCTAAACCACCTATTCCAATATGATAAGACTGATTTGGCTTAAGCCACTTTTTTAAGTTGCTTTTGACATAATCAATTTCGTTGAACAAAATAGCTAATTCCGAAGCATAACTTTCTACAGCGGATTTCCCCAGATCTTTCTTAAGAGCTTCCATAAAAGCTTCTTCATGTTCTGTCAACATTTTTTTCAAACATTCAAGTCGCTCAATACGTTTTAGGTATGGACGTTCTTCTCTTGTCCAAGCAATTTCCTTTTGGCGTGTTAATAAACTTTGGTAAGCCATTGTTTGTTTAGATTTCATGGGCATTTTGTTCCTTTTGTACAATTTTATCTCGTACTTGTTGGCCGCTAAGTGTTACCATCGGCATTCCGCCCCCTGGGTTGACTGTTCCTCCGACAAAATAAAGGTTATCGTACTTTTCACTGTGTTTAGCATGCTTAAAGCCATGGTTTTGTTTACGATTCGATACCGTTCCATAAATTGCTCCACGGTGAGAAAGATAGGTTTCTTTGATATCTTCAGGAGTCCACATGTCTTCTGTCACAATGTGCTTTCTCAAATCAGTTAATCCCATGCGTTCTAATTTGATCAATACTCTTTCTCTCAAAGCAAGGTAGTCAGATTCAGTAAAAGGCTTATCTTGTAAATGAGGAATGTGCGGCAAAATTTTGATATTCTCGTGGCCTGGTAAAGACTGTGATGCATCTGTTTTATTGACATTCACCAAGTAGATAGTCGGATCATCAGGCAACTCATGACGATGAAAAATCTGCTCATAATTTTTCTCAGAATTTTCAGAAAAGAAAAAGTTGTGGTGAGATAATTGAGGATATAACTTATCTACTCCTAAATGAAGTACTAAACCTGAACTAGCCGGTTCAAATTTATCTTCCAACTTTTGGATAAATGTATCGTCTTCTTCAAGCAGTTCATCATAGGCAGGTATAACTTCCATATTCGAAATAAAATAATCCGCTTTCAATATTGTTTTATTCTCTAACTCAGCTGCTTCAATGTTGCCATACTGGTCAGGTATCAGGCGAACAATTTTTTTACCTGTATAAAATTGAACTCCTAGCTCGCTTCCTAATTGAGCGATCCCTTCTGCAATACCATGCATACCTCCAGGAACATACCAAACCCCTTGTTTGTGTTGCATATAAATCATCATATTTAATACAGCAGGAGCATCGTAAGCTGAGGATCCAACGTATTTAATAAAGTAAGCCAGCATATCTCTTAGCTTTTGATTGCTGATTCGTTTGGCAATACCATCGTACATGGAAGAAAAATAATCGAATCCCTTTATCGCTTCAATTACTCCATGATGGCGAATAACATCCAACGTGCTGTCTAATCCTTCAGCAAAATAACCTTTTTCGGTTAGTTCATACAACTGTTTAGCATAATCTAAAAAATTCTGGTATTCTGCCATATCTTTTTCACTGAGAGCTGGATTTTCATGCGCCATCTTTTCCAAATCACCATATAAATCAATCTGTGTTCCATCTGGGAAGAACGAACGCCACTCGTGTTCTAAACGAATCGTTGGAATATAGTCTTCCATTTTTTTATGGCTGCGTGTAAACAGTTTTTTGAAAATTTGCGGCATCGTTAATATAGAAGGCCCTAAATCAAAACCAAAACCATCTTGCTCCAGTCGATTTAATTTTCCACCAAGGTGTTGATTTTTTTCATACAAGGAGACTTTAAAACCGCTTTGCGCTAAAGACACTGCGGCTGAGAGACCTCCGAGTCCACCACCAATAATCACTACTGACTTTTGTTTTTCTTGCATTGGATCACCACCCTTTTGTTTGATAAACATAACCTTTTTTTGAATTTACTCCACTGTTTATGCTTTTAAAAACTGTTTTGTTTCACGACGGATTTTATCCATTTCTACGAGAGAGACTGCATTGCGTTTATCAAAACAATTGTACTTGCTTTTTCTTACCGCATCCAATATCCCACGATAAACATTTGCAGATATAAGGACGGGTAATTGACTTTCTGGGTCATACAAATGTATATCTTTTTTAAAGTGATCATAAAGTGCTTCTGAACGACTAGCTAACTGTTCCCAAGTACGGATAAATGCTGCTGTAATAGAACCATTTTTCAAATCTTCTATTGTATAGTTTTCTTGACTTAAGATATCGTTTGGTAAATAAACCCGGTTATTTTCTTTTAAATCTTCTCCAATATCGCGTAAGATATTGGTCAATTGCATAGCTATACCCAAAGTTAATGCACTTTCTGTAGCTTCTTGAGTATGTCTTTTAGCTAAAATAGGTAACAGCATCAATCCAACTGTTCCTGCCACGTAGTAGCTGTAGTCTTCAAGGTCTGCCAATGTATCTGGTGATGTAAAATCAATATCCATTCTCTGTCCTTTAATTTGATGATAGAAGGGTTCAATATTCATTGGGTACCGTTCAAAGACATCTGTTAAAGCACGCCAAACTGGATTATCTACCGGTCGGTCCTCTTCGAACAAGGTTAATTCGTGTTCTAATCGATCTAAATTTTTACGTTGTTGTGCGGCAGTTGGTGCCATATCGACAGTATCATCCGCTCTCCTGCAGAATGCATAAATGGCATATATCGCTTTAGCTTTTTCTTCAGGTAATTGTGAAAAAGCATAATAAAAACTTCTTGAATGTTTCTTTATTACTTCTTCGCAATAAAGATAATCCTTTTCTAACATTCTATCTAACGGCTCCTTCATATTTTTTTCCTCCTTACACCAATTGTTATGCATGAACTGGCTGATCATCTAATATTAATTCTTCAGTAGCTATTTTCGCTGACAATAATACAATTGGAACTCCAGCTCCTGGATGAGTGCTGCTTCCAGTAAAATAAAGATTTTCACAATTCTTAGCTTTACTTTGCGGACGGAAATGGTTGCTTTGAAGTAAGTTAGGCTGTAACCCAAAACAGGCTCCATTGTAGGCGTTAAATCTTGATTCAAAATCTAACGGTGTGATGTAAGATTCAGAGACAATTTCCTGCTCAATATTTTCAAGGCCTGGTAAATTTTTCAACGATTGTAACGCTTTTTCTCTGTAATACTGAACGGTTTCATCAGTCCATTCATACTGAGCTGTAGATAATTCTGACACCGGAACAAGCACATACAAACCATCCTTGCCTTCTGGGGCTAGCGTCGGGTCCATCTTAGATCCCATGTACAGGTAAAGAGACGGATCACTCAATTTAGTGCCATTAAAAATTTCTTCAATGTTTTGATCTAAATCTTCAGAAAAAACAAAATTATGTGTGTTAGCCAATTCTTGGTATTTACGATCCATTCCTAAATACAAAATAAAACAAGAACAAGAATATTTCATACTGTCGATCTTTTTATCCGTGTATTTTCCTTTTGCCTTAGGTTCTTTCACTAAATTCTTCATAGCGTACGGAAAATCAGCATTGCACATAACAAAATCAGAATAAACTTCGCTATCTGCCAATTTGATTCCTTTAGCCTGTTGGTTTTCAATCAGAATCTCTTCAACAGGAGTATGATAATGGACTTTACCGCCTAATTCAATAAACAATCTTTCCATGGATTCAGCCATTGTATGCATCCCGCCTTTGATAAACCACACACCATAAAGGAGTTCAATCATCGGAATAATTGTGTACAAAGAAGGACCATTTTTTGGAGATAATCCAATATAAAGGGTTTGGAAACTCAGCATTTGCTGCAAACGTTCATCTTTAACGTATTGACTGATCATATGATCTGCACTATCAAATGTTTTCAATTTAAGCGCTTGTTTAATCACAGAAGGTCTATAAAAATCACTGGCATTGCGAAAAGGTCGTTGTAGAAAGTGATCTTTAGCTACATTAAACCGTTCATAGATATCTTTTAAGTAATGCATAAATCCTTGAGCATCTTCTTCACTGATTTCTTCTAATGTCTTCGTCAGACTTACTAAATCAGAAGAGACATCAAACTGCTCTTTTCCTCTATTGAAATGAGCTGTGTACATAGGGTCCAATCTCTCCATTGGAATATAATCATCAGGGTTGCGCCCTGTTAATTCAAAGACTTCACGGTAAAGGTCTGGCATCATCACAATGCTTGGTCCCAAATCAAAACGGTAACCATCCTTTTCTACCAAATTCATTTTTCCACCAGGAATACTTTCTTTTTCAAATAACTCAACGCTGTAACCAGCATGTTGCAGACGAATAGCACTTGCTAATCCGGCTACACCAGCTCCAATAACACTGACTGTTTTTTTAGTTTTCATTAGTATCCTCAATTCTAACTTTTTCACTCTTACGTGCTTTATTCTCAGCTAATTTTTCTGTTCGCTCAAATTCACTGTTAAGATTTTTTAAGTTGTTTAAAAAAAGTTCCCCATCCATTTCTAGACGGTTGCATTGCACTACCTCATGCAAAATACTCAATGAGATAGCTTTTTTTTCTCTGTGTGATTTTTCCGTCAGTATCACTACGGTAGCGCGTTTGTCTTCAATAGATGTTTTTTTTTCTGCCCATCCCTGTGAAGTTAACCGATTCAAAATTGGATTTAAGGTTCCAATAGACATTCCCAGACGTTCACTAATGACTTTAACGAAAACTTCGTCCCCTTCCCACAACGCCAGTAAAACCAAATATTGTGGAAAAGTTAGATTGAATGGTTTCAATGCTCTTTTATACAGCTTTGAAAATCCATTAGCAGCTTTATATACTTCAAAGCAGAGTTGGTTTTCTAGCGAACGTTCAAAAATTGATTCATCCATTCACTTAGCTCCTTTCAATTACTACTCGTTTAATGTGTAAAAATGATTTTTCTAGTCGTTCTTTCGCAATGACAAAACTCCATCTTTCATGACATAAACCTTATCACATTTAGTGATTAGTCGTTCGTCATGAGTAACCATAATCGTCGCTTTTTGTTTGTTTTTTGTTTCTCTTGCTAAAATATCCACTACTTCAAAAGCTCTTTCTGAATCTAAACTGGCAGTAGGTTCATCTGCTAAAATAACAGAAGGATCGTGATAAAGTGCTCTTGCAATCGCCACACGTTGCCGCTCTCCTCCTGATAAATCACTAGGGTAACTTTTTCCTAGTCTTAAAACATCTAATTCTTCCAATAAGCTGTCTGTTTCCTCTATTTCCATCTTAGTTTTCTTCACTTTATTCACTAATCTCAATTGATCTCGAACGTTTAAGAAAGGGACAAGATTGGATGCTTGTAAAATAAAACCAATTTCTTTAAATCTTAAAGCAGCCCGTTTCTTTTCTTCTTCTTCACTAAAGGGATTGTTTCTAATCAATACTTCTCCTTCACTAGGACCTTGCAATCCTCCAATAATTGTTAGCAACGTACTTTTCCCAGAACCACTAGGCCCAATAATCGCCACAAACTCTCCAGCTTCTACTGAAAAGTTCGTTTCTTTTAACGCTTGTACTTCTGTGTGGCCGTCTCCAAATGTTTTCGAAATATTTTTACATTCAATTAACTTCATCTTATTTCCTCCTTATTTTTAACCAATAGCTTCTAGTGGATCGATTTTGACAACTGTTCTTACAGAGAACAAGGCCCCTGAAACAGCTACTAAAATCAATAGCGCAGTAATAGCAATTAAAAAGAGACTATTGTTTTGATAAGGAACTGCAGCTGGTAATACTAGAGAGGTTCCTAGAGTCAATAATAATCCGATACCTACTCCGACAGTTGACAAGATAAATGTTTGAGCGATAACTGATTTTGCTATATACCCCGAAGAGATTCCTTGTGCTTTCATAACACCAAACAAACTAGATTTTTGTAACGTTAGCACATAAATAAAGATTCCTATAACAACTGCCGCAATAACTACTAAAAATCCAATCATTAACCCAAATGTTAACACTTGTGCACTGTAGCCTGGTATTTTGAAAATATAATCGTTTATGGCATATGGAATTAAACCATCGTCTCCAATTTCAACACCTGTTAAATCTTCTGAGTTATCTCTTACAATAACAGCACTGATTCTTCCATTTTCGGAATCATCAATCGCTTCAAACCGAATTTCTTGATAAGAATCAATCGTAGTATACAGAACAGGAGCAACGTTGAATTTAGCATTCTCAGTAAAACCTGTGACCGTTACAGTTTTATCACTACCTGCTAATTGGATGTTGTCACCAATTTCAATACCATCTTCTTCTTTCAAACTGATATCTGCTACTACCTCATCTTTGTTTGAGAAAGGTTTTCCTTCAATAACGTCCGGCATAATGAATTCATCAGGATCGATTCCAAAAAAAGTTACATTGATTTTTGAGGATTCGCCAGTTTCCCCTTCTTTGCGAACAACTCCAGCAGTTTGACCTAATAAAGCTGTTTCATCGCCTGAAACTTCTTCTGCTTGTCCCAAGGTGATCATGGACATGTTGATATTCGTATTCGATTCATCCGTTAATACAATCGCATCTGCATCCCATTTATCTACACTAGTTCGGTTATCTTGTGCTAGACCATATGCTAATCCGGTTAAAAAATAAACTAAGTAAGATACTAATACCATAACTCCAATGATCAATGCAAAACGTGTTTTTGAATATTTTATTTCTTTCCATGCTAGAAACATGTTGTCAACCCCTTTAATTTTTCAGTTAAACCTTTTTACTGATTCCTAACATCTTATATTAAATCGTGTACGATGTATATTAAAATGCTCATAAAAAAGACAACATATTTTTATCTATGTCGTCTTTTTTATATTGTTATCAAACATCAAAAAATAAAGACTGCAATAAATAGCGTTCCTCATATTTCTGTGCTAATTTCATCAGTTGGTTTTTCAAACTTTTCACAGTTGCCTTTTCTTCTTGGAACGCAATCAATTTACGTTCAAAAGCTCTTGTCTCTTTTTCATCTGCTTCTTCTTTCAAATGTCCCCAAACATGTTGTGCTGCATTGATTGTATTGCCTCGCTGAGCTTCTTCCTCTAGAGAGTCTTTGACTAATTGGTAAAACTGTTCTACTGGATACGACTCTTTATCTTTTAATAAAGTTCGAATTTGCTGGTATCGTTCTGGGCTATGTTCCAATACCAAGTATTTATACCTCATCCATTCTTTTTCCAAATATTTGATAGAAGGATTTAAGCGAGTTGCATTGATGCATTTAACAGCAGAAACGTTTTTGTCCTTTACTTCCAGCATAATATCAATCGTTTGGTCGTACAAACTGTTGTAAAACTCCATAAAAGGTTCTAGATAAATTGTCGCTGTATGTGCTCCTGAACGCTTATCTAAAGCTTGTTGAGAATAATGGACTTTTTGTCTCCCATCCTCTTCTTTCCATGTCTTACCGGCTTCTAAAATACACTCCGCATCGCTGTTAAAATTTCCGCTAGGGTTTACAGCATGGTGCAAATTATCATAGACGACTGGAATATTGATCTGTTTAGCAATCGATAAAACATCCTCAATGGTATATAATCGATCATCGTTTTCAATAATCAACCGTTGTTGAATAGCCGGTTCCAATTTTTGAAAATTTTCGATAAATCGCTTACTGGCTGTTTTTTTATCTTCATAGACTCCGCCGATATGCAGAACGATTTTATGTTCATTATTGACACCTAAACATTCCAATACACGATTGTGATACTGCAAATCTTCTATCGCTCTAGCAACAGTCTCTTCTGTAGGAGAATTTAATACTGTATATTGTCCTGGATGAAAAGAGACCCGCATACCGCTATCAGCAATTTTATGACCAATGCGCTCAAAAGTTTCTTTAAAAATATCCCACCACGGTAAGCCATTGACTGGACTTGAGCCAAAAGGAATCACATCTGAACTGATTCGGTACAACTTGATATCGTTCTCAATATTGTAATCAATCATTTTTTCTAACGCTAACAAATTGTGTAAGGTGACTTCATTTAATTTTTCCTCTGTTGCATTTTTCTTAATAACTTTGCGCATATTAGTTTTTGTTACTCCTACCACTAAACAGGCATATCCAATACTCATTTTATCTATCCTCTCAGCAATACTTTTCATTTATTTTCTATTTTCTCACAATGCATTATCATTCGTACAGAAAAGTTACTTGCAACATTTTTTCACTAGCAACTTAACAACTGTTTACTCAATTGTTTTGCTGAAAAATGTGATGATTTCTACATTTCTTATGTCTGTATCATTTTGAAAGCGATCCACTTGAATGGTAAAATAAAGCTAGAAATTCAATCATTTAATAGGAGGGAATATCATGGAAACAAGTCAGAAGAAAAAAAGATTTTCAATGCCATCATCTTATACTGTACTCTTTCTTATCATTCTTGCGATTGCCATCCTTACTTGGTTTGTCCCTGCTGGGGAATATCAAGTAGACGAGGCAGGAAATATCCTTTCGGGAAGTTATCAAGTCATCGAACAACATCCGCAAGGGTTGTGGGATGTCTTCATGGCGCCGGTCAAAGGGATGATTGGTACTGAAACTACACCCGGTGCCATTGAGGTTTCTCTATTTATCATTGTAGTAGGCGGTTTTTTAGGTGTCGTTAACAGTACTGGAGCATTAGATACCGGGATCGCACAAGTGGTTAAAAATTACAAAGGGAAAGAAAAACTATTGATTCCTATTCTAATGTTTATTTTTGCATTAGGGGGCACTACTTATGGAATGGCCGAAGAAACGATGGCTTTTTATGCCTTGATCATTCCCGTTATGGTAGCGGTAGGTTTTGATACATTAGTTGCTGTTTCAGTGGTACTTCTCGGTTCAGGTGTAGGAGTACTGGCTTCCACAGTGAATCCTTTTGCCACAGGCGTGGCCTCTCAAGCTTTGGGGATCAGCCCAGGAGAGGGAATCCTTTGGCGTCTGATATTCTTTGTGGTCATGTATGGTATTGCAACGCTGTTCGTTTATCGCTACGCTGTTAAAGTTCAAAATGATCCAACGAAATCATTGGTTTATAAAGATTATGAAAAAAATCAAAAGAAATTCGCTGTCTCTAGTATAAAAGAAGAAATGACAAAAAAACAAAAAGTGGTCATGGTTCTCTTCGGTCTGGCTTTTCTGATCATGGTTTTAGGATTAGTTCCTTGGTCAACATTAAATGAGAATTGGACCTTCTTTGAAACTATGAATGATTGGCTGATGGGACTTCCAATCATCGGTACAGTCCTTGGTCAACAAATGGTCGCGTTAGGAAATTGGTACTTCATGGAGATCACGATGTTGTTCTTCTTAATGGCGATTATCATCGGTCTGTATTACCGTATTCCAGAAGGTGAAATTGTTTCTACCTTTATGGAAGGAGCCAGAGATTTATTAGGCGTAGCTTTAGTGGTTGCTTTAGCTCGTGGGATTCAGGTTGTGATGAATGAAGGGATGATCACTGCAACTATTTTACATCTCGGAGAAGAAAATCTATCCAACTTATCGCCTGTCTTATTTTCTATCTTAACCTATATTTTCTACATTCCTATGTCGTTCCTTATCCCATCCACATCAGGATTAGCAGCAGCAACCATGGGTATCATGGGACCTTTAGGATCTTTTGCAGATGTCCCCCAACATGTAGTCATCACAGCTTATCAAGCAGCGAGTGGAATTATCAATCTGATTACCCCAACTTCCGGAGTTGTTATGGGAGCACTGGCTATAGCTGGTATTGAACTGACCACTTGGTGGAAATTTACAGCTAAACTGATTGGTATCATTTTTATTGTAAGTTGTATTATTCTAGGCTTTGCTGCAGTTCTCGGGTAGTGATGCTGCAATAAAAAAAGAAAAAAAAGACAAGTGCCGGAAGTCAAAAAATCCAGTACTTGTCTTTTTTTTCTTTTTATATATGAGTTGAATAGATAGGCACTTATGGATTAGTCTTCTGAATACTCTCTAAAGTAATCAACATCTTTAAATGTCAATATTTTATGCTCGTGTTCCAGCTTGCCCATTTCTTTTAACTGCTTGATTTTATTTCCAACCGTTTCTCGAGAGCATCCGCTGATCGTTGCAATTTCGCAAACAGTAATTGGATAAGAAATCACTACTTTCCCTTTTCCACTTAACTCGCCTAGCTCTTTCATCAAATAAGCTAAAGCTTTTACAATTCGACTTGCAGCACTAGTGCCGACAAAATACTGAATTCGTTCTTCATGATCGATCAATATATCTGCTAAACGTTTATAAAAATAAATGAGCTGCTCTCTATTGCCGGCAAGGACCTCTTCAAATAGCATTGCTGGAATAGTATACAATTGAATATCTGTTAATGCATATGCTGTATAACGGTATACTTTGCCAGAAAATATTTCTCCGTAAGGAAATAACCTATCTTCTTTCACATAATCCGTATACATATAAACAGCGCTCTCATCATATCTCTCTAATTTAACCAAACCCTCTATCAAATAAAAAAACTTATCTTTTGTATCTCCTTCATCAAATAAAACTTGTCCTTTTTTATATTGGCGTAACTGCATCCCTTTCTGCACAGTTTTAAATTCCGCCTCTGTAAATGCAGAAAAAACAGTTTTATGCTTTAAGGTATCGCTTTTGTGCACCTTTTCTTGGATAGATAACATTTTTATCCCCCCCGCTCACTGGTTGCTGCTAAGTATGGTTATCTTTACTGAACAAAATAATTTCTTCACAATATAAGTATAACATAGAAGCATAAAGTAAAAAAACGTTTACTTTATGCTTCGTTTGTATTTCCTCTTATCCTACGAAGAATTTTTTAATTAGATTCATCAGCTGTAATAATCGTTCCGCCTTCTTCTTTCAGCACTCCACTGATATTTTCCAATGAAGTAATAACAGCCTTTCCTTCCGGATGCCGTTCTACAAACTGAATAGCGGCTTGAACTTTCGGCAACATACTGCCCGCTGCAAATTGATTTTCTTCCATGTATTGTTTCATTTCACTTACAGAGACTTGTTCCAGTTTCTTTTGAGATGGCTGATTGAAATTAACATAGACATTATCTACCCCTGTCAAAATAACTAAAAGATCCGCTTCGACTAATTCCGCTAATTTTTGAGAAGCAAAATCTTTATCAATAACAGCTTCGATTCCTTGTACACCGTTTTCTTTTTGAATAACCGGTATACCTCCACCACCTACAGTAATGGTTACAACCCCTGATTTTACCAACTGATCAATCACTTTATGTTCTTTAATACTGATCGGTTGTGGTGAAGGTACTACTTTACGCCAACCGCGACCAGCATCTTCTTTAAACACTGCGCCAGATTCACGCATTTCTTTTTCCGCTTCTTCTTGAGATAGAAACGGCCCAATCGGTTTACTTGGTCTTTCAAAAGCTGGATCATTTTCATCGACCACAACTTGAGTGACCACAGAAACGACTTCTTTATCCAATTGACGCTCCGAGAGAACTTGGTTCATCGCGTTTTGCAGCCAATAGCCAATACTGCCTTGTGTCATCGCCACACAAGTATCCAACGGCATTGCAGGGTTCTTTTCATTATCAGCTGCTTCTTGCTGCAACAATAAATTCCCAACTTGTGGTCCGTTTCCATGGGAAATAATAATGTCATCCCCATTTTCAATAAATTGTACTAGATACTCTGCTGTGTGTCTCAATGCATCTTGTTGAGCTTTGGCACTGGCCTCTTTAGACAAAATCGCATTCCCGCCTAGTGCAACCACTATTTTTCTTTTGTTCATGTCTTTTTCTCCTCGTATTCTCTATTTTAATTTGATTCAAAAAAGAGACCATGATTGATTCACAGCCTCTTTTATCGTCTCTGCTAGACTTTTGGAATAAACAAGTTTCCTAATGTTGCAGCCATGATAGCCTTAATAGAGTGCATCCGATTTTCTGCTTGATCAAATTGACGTGCGTATTTGCTTCGGAACGCTTCATCCGTTACTTCCATTTCACTGATTCCAAAGTTTTCTTTGACCATTTCACCATAATCGGTTTCTGTGTCATGGAAAGCTGGTAGGCAGTGTAATAAAATAACGTCTTCTTTTCCAGTAGCACGAATCATGTCCATATTGATTTGGTAAGGTTTTAATAAGTTGACCCGCTCTTCAAACTTATCTTCTTCCCCCATCGATACCCAGACATCCGTGTACAAGACATCCGCATCTTTGACCCCTTTTTGAACATCATCAGTGATTATCAATTGACTGCCGGATTTTTCAGCAAATTTTTGCGCCATATCTACGATTTTTTGATCTGGGAATAGGTTCTCAGGAGCAACTATACGCACATTTGTTCCTAAAATAGCTCCTGTAACCAGAAGACTGTTGGCTACATTATTTCGTCCATCTCCAACATACACTAGCGTAACGCCTTCGACAGTTCCAAAATTTTCTTTAATGGTTAAATAGTCGGCAATCATTTGTGTCGGGTGCCACTCATCCGTCAACCCATTCCATACCGGAACGCCTGAATATTTCGCCAGTTTTTCTACATTGGTTTGTTTGAATCCGCGGAATTCGATTCCATCGAACATACTTCCTAAAACACGTGCTGTATCTTCAACAGATTCTTTTTTCCCTAATTGGATATCATCTTTACCGAGGTATTCTGGTTTAGCCCCTAAATCAACAGACGCGACAGTAAAAGCAGCCCGAGTACGCGTAGATGATTTTTCAAACAGCAAAGCAATGTTTTTCCCTTCTAGATAACGATGAGGAATCCCTTTTTTTTTCATTTCTTTCAAGTGTTGCGAAAAATCGATTAGATACATTAATTCTGCTTTCGTAAAGTCTTTTTCTGCTAATAAACTACGTCCTTGAAAAATATTTTCCATTATTTTTTCCTCCATTAGTTCATCTCTTTAGTTTAAATCTTCACGGACAAGCGGCATACTCATACAACGGGGGCCTCCACGCCCTCTAGATAATTCACTTGAAGCAATCTCAATCACTTTGATGCCATGCTCACGCATCAAATCATTTGAAATGTGGTTTCGATCGTAAGTCACTACTACACCTGGAGCAATAGCCAATGTGTTCGAACCATCATTCCATTGCTCACGGGGAGCAGCAATAGCATCTCCACCACCACAAGGGATCAATGTTAGTTCTTCAACTCCCAAAGCTTCTTTCAAGACTTCTTTTAGATCCGTTTTGTGAGTGATTTTCACTTTCCCAGGATCATCACTTTTTTCAAGAATATAGATATCAATTGAACCTCCAATTCGTTGAATACCTGGATGAATAGTAAATTTATCGTAATCCACCATTGTGAAAACAGTGTCCAAATGCATCATAGCTCGAACATTCGGGATTTTGATCGCTAATACCTTTTCAAATGGAGCTTCTTGATCAAACAACTCGATTGCCAGTTCCTCAATCGCTTGAGCTGAAGTACGTTGTGAAATACCGATAGCCAGTACTTTGTCATTTAAAACCAGTTCATCTCCGCCTTCTATATAGGAAGTATGGTTACGGTCCCGCCACACTTTAATTCCATTTTCAGCAAACCGAGGATGGTGTTTGATAATGGTTTCCATGAATAAAGATTCCCGTTGTCGTGCTTCAAACATCATACGGTTGATCGTTACCCCGTTCCCCATAGCAGCAGCGGGGTCCCTAGTAAAGTAAAGATTTGGCATCGGATCCATATAAAATGGATAATCATCATCATTGGAAACATCGATTAAATGGTCTGTCTCGTCACTGGTAAAGTAAGCATCTCCCGTTCCCTCTGGTTTAACAGGATCTCCTCCACCTTCAGCTACGTCGCTCAAGTGTTCTTTAGCAATATCCACATCTATTTTTCGAACACCAGCCATAATGGTATTAACCATTTCTATGGTTTTCATATTTAACAAATAGCCTTTTAAGGTGTTGTAAACACTAGGGGATTGAATATTCGATTCCTCAAGCATTTTTTCAACAAAAGATTCTTTCACATCTCCAGCATCTATGGCTTCTGCAGACAAATTTTCTAAATATAAAACTTCCACCCCGTTGTCTTCTAGCGCTTTAGCAAATGCATCATGTTCTTTTTGAATCACCCGCAAATGTGGGATGTCATCAAACAATAGTCGTTCCATAATTTCAGGTGTTAAATTTTCTACTTCTTTTCCTGGCCTTTTTAACAGTACTGTTTTAAGAGCACCAATTTCCGAATTGACTTGGATTGGCTTAGTTGGTTCTGACATGATAATATCCTCCTCTTTTTCTTATCTACAGCACCATCATAGCGTTTTCACTATTAATAAACAAAAGAAAACATACATCCGAAATGTCGATTTGGTCACAATATAAAAAGCCGTTTTATAAATATTCACCCTAAGCATAATTCATTCGCTTGCATCCTTGGAACTGTATAAAAAAATGTATTTATACAGTGTTTATTAAAGATGAGAATTTGCTAAAAAAATAATAAACCATTTGAAAGAATTCAATATTCAGTTCTATAACAAGTTTTCTTCTCCAACCCTTAACTGTTTTTTATTTACAAAAAGAGCCAGTTGCTAAATTGCAAACCGGCTCTTTAATCATACTTAGTGATGTTTTAATTTTGACATTTCATCTGCTACAAATTGAACCTCAGTCCCGACTATAACTTGGATATTGTGGTTACTTACCTTATTGATGCCCGCAACACCGGCAGATTTAATTTTAGCGTCATTAACGATCGACATATCTTTTATTTCTAACCGAAGTCGGGTTGCGCAATTGTCGATAGAGGTTACATTCTCTTCTCCCCCTAAACCTGCAAGAATAATTTCAGCTTTTCTTCTAAATTCAGCATCCTTTGTACTTAACTTACTTCCATTTGTTGTCGTTGGTTCATCAGCAAACACTGTTGAATCCAACACTTCCTCTCCACGTCCTGGAGTGGCCAAATCAAATTTAAGAATAATAAAGCGGAATAAGAAATAATAAATAACAGCAAATACTGCCCCTTGAACAAGCAACATGTATGGTTGATGAGCTAATGGTAAGTTGAAAGAAAGAATATAATCTACTAACCCTGCCGAAAATCCAAAACCAGCTGTCCACTGGAATGCAGCTGCTATAAACAACGAAATACCTGTTAGAACTGCGTGTGTAACATATAATGCCGGAGCAACGAACATAAAAGCAAATTCTAGCGGTTCAGTTACACCTGTAAAGAATGAAGCAAAACCTGCAGCCATCATCAATGAAGCCGTCGTTTTCTTCTTATCTGTTTTAGCAGTATGGTACATTGCTAAAGCTCCAGCTGGAAGTCCAAACATCATCACTGGGAAGAATCCAGCTTGATACATACCTGTAACACCTTTTACTCCGGTTCCAGCCCAGAAATTTCCGATATCATTGATGCCTGCAACATCAAACCAAAAGACAGAATTTAGTGCATGATGCAAACCTGTAGGAATCAACAAACGATTGAAGAGTCCATAAAGACCTGCTCCCACAGCACCTAGTTCACTAATAGATGTTCCAAATGCTACTAAACCATTATAAACTGGAGGCCATACAAATAATAAGACCATTGCAACAACCATCATTACAAATGAAGTCACAATCGGTACTAAGCGTTTTCCACTAAAGAAAGCTAATGCTTGAGGCAATTTGACATTGTGGAATCGATTGTATAAAGCCCCAGCAATTAAACCACAGAGTATTCCAATAAATTGTGTTTTGATGCTTCCAAATGCAGGATCTACTTCCTCGACAGGAATACTTTGTAACATAGCCACCGTATCAGGTGCTAATAAAGTAGTGATAATCTGCCAAGCTACCAATCCACTCAAAGCAGCTGCTCCATCTTTGTCTTTAGACATTCCTAAGGCAACACCAACAGCAAATAGAATTCCCATGTTATCAATAAGTGCTCCACCTGATTTAATCAAAAACGCAGCAATAACACTGTCTCCACCCCAACCTGATGGATCTATATAATAACCAATCCCCATTAAAATAGCAGCTGCAGGTAATACAGCAACAGGTAGCATCAATGATCTACCTAACCTCTGAAAATATGCTTTCATTTTTTTCCCTCCAATATTTCTTCTCCATACAATTAGTTGAATCACATACTGATCTTTAGCACGAATAAAAATAGCTTTTCATTTTAACAATCAGCAGTACGCCAAACGAATCATACCAATTCAGATTTATCTTGTCAATTCCATATTAAACACTTCTTTAAAAAAGTTCTAAACACTTTGAACATATTGTTTCAATAATCATTTCCGCATTTATAAAGCGCTTCATTTTAAAAGTATACCAATTAAAAAAAGCAACCTGAGATAGAATGATTCTATCTCAGGCTGCTTTTACTAAGTGGATCTTGTTTATTTGATTGTCAATTGTTGTCCTACAAAAATCAAATCTGATGTTAAGTTGTTCCATTCTTTTAATTGAGCTACAGAAATATTAAAAGTCAAAGCTAATCCAGACAATGTATCACCACTGGCAATAGTATGTTTTTTGCTTGCTGAACTAGTTGATGAATTTGTTGGAGTAGATGAACTGCCGACTTTAACAGCCAATTTTTGACCGACATAAATCGCATCTGAGTTCAAACTGTTCCAAGATTTCAAATCAGCAATTGAAACACTGTATTTATTACCGATACCTGTTAATGTATCTCCACTCTTAACAGTATAAACAGCATCTAGATTCGTTACCGTCGTATCTTGTTTTGGTGCTGTTGTATTCGTAGTAGAATTGACCGATAATTTTTGTCCAACATAGATCGTGTCTGTTTTTAAATTATTCAATGATTTCAAACTCGCTACTGTTGTACTGTATTTACGAGCGATGCCAGATAGTGTATCTCCTGATTGAATCGTGTATTGGCCAGTACTTGTGCCAGTATTAGTCGTGGTACCAGTTGTCGGTTTGCTTTCTTCTTTAACTGCTCCATTGACTGTTAATTTTTGTCCAACATAGATCGTATCGGATTTCAAATTATTCAATGATTTCAAACTCGCTACTGTCGTACTGTATTTACGAGCGATGCCGGATAAGGTATCTCCTGATTGAATCGTGTATTGTCCAGTACTTGTACCAGTATTAGGAGTAGTAGTAGTACCTGTTGATGGTGTGCTTCCTCCTTGTGCTGCTCCATTGACTGTTAACTTTTGTCCAACATAGATCGTATCGGATTTCAAATTATTCAATGATTTCAAACTCGCTACTGTCGTACTGTATTTACGAGCGATGCCGGATAAGGTATCTCCTGATTGAATCGTGTATTGTCCAGTAC
>NZ_JBGQQT010000006.1:116995-126000 GCF_045528345.1 Desemzia sp. FAM 23989
TTGTACCAGTATTAGGAGTAGTAGTAGTACCTGTTGATGGTGTGCTTCCTCCTTGTGCTGCTCCATTGACTGTTAACTTTTGTCCAACATAGATTGTGTCGGTTTTCAAATTATTCAATGATTTCAAACTCGCCACTGTTGTACTGTATTTACGAGCGATGCCAGATAGTGTATCTCCTGATTGAATCGTGTATTGGCCAGTACTTGTACCAGTATTAGGAGTAGTAGTACCTGTTGATGGTGTGCTTCCTCCTTGTGCTGACCCATTGACTGTTAATTTTTGTCCAACATAGATCGTATCGGATTTCAAATTATTCATTGATTTCAAACTCGCCACTGTTGTACTGTATTTACGAGCGATGCCAGATAGTGTATCTCCTGATTGAATCGTATACTGACTAGTAGTACCAGTTTCAGGATTCGTATTTTCATTTTCAGAAGGGGTTGGCATCACTGGTGTAGAAGGCGTGCTTCCTGTATCACCAGTATTTCCTGAACCAGGCGATGCTACATCAAAACGAATTAAATTGTATAATTTGATTAAATTGTTTAATTTAGCTGCGTAAGTTGGATCGGTCGCATAACGACCTTCTAACCAAGCTGTAGCTTCGTATACATTAGATGTGTTGCTTACCCAAGCTCCAGAGTAATAATTAGAATTCCAAGATGTTCCATTTTTTAATAAATTAGCGTTATCTTGGAATGATTCAGCATAAGAAGGGTATTTTTTAAAGTTTTGCGGAATATTGACCCATCCTGTTGCTGTTGAATATTCTTTGGTATACATAGTAACTGATTCGCCATTGTAAGAACCTTTGATACCAAATAAATTGTTGTTCGGTGCTTTAGAAAGGCTGCTTGAACCCCAACCACTTTCTAACCCAGCTTGAGCAATCATCACAGAGGCATAAAGATTATTTTTAGCAGCTACTTCACTCGCAAATGATCCTACAGTTGCAATGAATTGTTCTGCCGTTTGAGCTGTACTAATGTTTTCAAGTTGCTTTTGTTTAGGCGCTTGTTGATTGATATAAATCTGCTGGCCAACTTTGATTACGTTTTTATTCGTAATGTTGTTCCAACCGATTAAATCATTTACCGAAACGCCATAAGTTGAGGCAATTTTATTTAATGTGTCGCCGCTTTTAACTACATGGATCTTTTTCTCAGCAGTTGTTTCCTTCACAACAGTTGCTGACGTAGTAGCTACCATAGTTCTAGCTTTAGGAACCTCAGCTTGAACTTCTGCTTCAACAACTTGTTCTTTCTCTTGTTCTTTAGGAGCTTCTTCTGAAGCAGCTTTCTCATCTGATACTGTTTCTTCAGACTTTGTATTTTCTTCTACAACAGAGTCCTCTGGTATTTCGGCTTCAGTTTTTCCTTCTTCGATTTCTACGATGATATCTTCTGTTGCTGCTTGTTCTTCAGTCTCACTAACTTCTTCCGGCACAGAGTCCACTTCTGCAAGTTCTGCTTCAGGTGTTTCAGTTTCTATCACTTCTACAGCTTCTTCTGTTTCTTCCACAGCTTCCGGTGTCTCTGGTTGAATTTCTGAAGCTTGTTCTTCTGCAGGATCTTCTGTGTTAGTTTCAACCGCAACTTCAGTACTTTCTTCGTCAACTAGATCTTCAGAAGCTTCTCCATCTGCTGATTCTTCTGCAGATGTTTGATTGGCATCAGCCGTTAATAGAGCATTGTCAACTAATTGGTCAACATCTTCTAAAGACAAAGTCTCAAAGGTAATAGCGTCAAAAATTTCTTGAGAAACCAATTGTTTAAATTCATTTATTTTTTGTTCTTTTTCAATCTCTTTTTCTTCTGATAAGGCATCATTTAAATTGTCTTGAGTTACGCCACTTGTCTCAGATTCAACAGCTACTGTTTCTCCTTCAGCAACCTCGATATCTTTTTCTACTTCATTTGCTACTGCTTGATCTTTATCCAGTTCAGTTGCTTTAACGGTTTCAGTGTATGTAGGAAATGCTAGTAAACCTACCAATAAAGACGTACTAAACAGTGCAGTTCCTCTTTTGAGCCTTGCATTGGAAAGTTTCATTTTGTGTATTGTTCTTTCTTCTTCCAACAACGAGATTCTCTCTTTTCTAGTGATCACCAAAGTGTAGGTCCCTCCTAATTAAATAAACAAATAAGTGCCTATGTGCTATAGTTGTTTTAATTATAACGATAAACATTTATAAGTGAAACACTTATAAATCAAGTTGCATCAAATTTAACATTTGTCACATGAATGTAATCAATTAGAAGTGTTCTTATATCTTAGTACTATTGAGTTTGTTGCTTGGTACATATATTACAAAATGAGAACTTTTAGTGAACTGTTTTTCCAATATGTGATAAACTATATAATTGCATAGTACAGTTAAAACAGAAAGTTGGAAACATATGGAAAACAATAGACACACATTTTTTAAAAAACGGTTTGCTTGGTATCAATGGAGCCTTATTTTGTTGACTCCTTTTCTAGCCATCGTATTGCTTGCCTTCATCAATAATGAGATGGTTTACGCTTTTGACCAATGGCTCGGTAATCCAGTTCTATCTCTAAGAAACACAACTTTATCTGCTTTTTTTATTGCGGTTACTGATTTTGGGGATGTATATTATATCGCAATCAGTATTTTATTAACCAGCGCATTTTTAATTTGGAAGTATAGGGATTATCAAGCTGCTCTATGGCTGGCAGTTCAATCGATTGTCGGATCGGTATTGTTAAATCAAGGACTGAAACTGATATTTCATCGTTCTCGCCCCCTGGTTGAACATTTAGTAGAACAGGGCGGTTATTCCTTTCCTAGTGGCCACTCTATGGGAGCCATGATTTGTTACGGCGGTATTGTATTTCTTTTATCCAAAAAATCCACTCACAAAACATATCGGAATAGTTTATTCATCATTGGAACTGCAGTGATTTTTATCGTGGGTCTCAGCCGCATTTATATTGGCGTACATTTTTCTACAGATGTTATAGGCGGTTTCTCAGTTGGAGCAGCATGGCTTGCCTTCACTATAGGCACCTATCCTAAGTGGAGAAACGCATTCAGTAAAAAAATGAAGTTATAGGAGTGAACCTTTTGATTGAAAATGCTTTGCGATTCAGTCATACCTTATTAATAAATACCATCAGTCCAGGAGACATTGTGGTAGACGCCACTGTTGGAAACGGAGACGATACCGTCTTACTGGCTAAATTAGTTGGTCCCTATGGTAAAGTTTACGGGTTTGATGTCCAAGAACAAGCAATTCGACAGACAAAAGAAAAACTACTCTACACCAGCCTGCTTCCTCAAGTAGAATTGTACCATCAAGGTCATGAAACAGTCGAAGATGTGTTAAATGTTGATACACCTCTAGCTGGAGCCGTTTTTAATCTTGGCTATTTGCCAAAAAGTGATAAATCGATCATCACCAAAAGTCATACTACTTTAAAAGCAATCTCAACATTGCTTCCCATGTTGAGAAAAGGAGCCTTACTGATTGTTGTCGTTTACTATGGACATGAAGGCGGAAGTGAAGAAAAAGAAGCGGTTTTGAACTTTGCTTCTCATTTGTCACAAAAAGAGTACACTGTTCTAAGATACGGTTTTGTCAATCAACAAAATCAGCCTCCTTTCTTACTCGCTATTGAAAAACGCTAATAAAAAAACGATAGGACAAATTTAATGTCCTAACGTTTTTTTTAGTGCTCCAATAATCCTTTTAATACTTCGACTTTATCTGCCTTTTCCCATGGCAAATCAATATCCGTTCTGCCAAAATGCCCATATGCTGCAGTTTGCTTGTAGATAGGTCTTTGCAAATCAAGCATTTTGATAATGCCTGCAGGTCTCAAGTCAAAATTAGCACGAACAGCTTCGATTAAAGCTGACTCAGAAACTCTTCCTGTATCAAATGTGTCTACCGCAATAGATACGGGTTGAGCTACACCAATGGCATAAGCTAACTGAACCTCACATTTGTCTGCTAAACCAGCAGCTACAATATTTTTAGCAATGTAGCGGGCAGCATAACTTGCTGAGCGGTCAACTTTTGTTGGATCTTTACCAGAAAAGGCTCCGCCTCCATGACGAGCATATCCACCATAAGTATCTACAATGATTTTACGTCCTGTTAATCCAGCATCTCCCTGAGGACCACCGATAACAAAACGACCAGTAGGATTAATAAAGTATTTTGTCTCTTCATCTAATAAGTCTTCTGGTATTTCATGTTTGATTACTAAATCAATCATATCTTGTTTCAATTGTTCGTAAACTACTTCTGGAGCATGTTGAGTACTGATAACAACTGTATCTACCCGAACTGGGTTTCCAGCTTCATCATACTCTACTGTTACTTGAGCTTTAGCATCTGGTCTCAGATAGATCACTTCTTTGTTTTTACGCAAATGAGCAATTCTTCTTGTTAAACGATGGCTCAATGAAATAGGCAATGGCATCAGTTCAGGCGTTTCGTTTGTAGCAAAACCAAACATCAACCCTTGATCTCCAGCACCAATTTGATTCAGTTGATCATCATCCAGTTCTCTAAACTCGACTGAATCATTAACTCCTTGAGCAATATCACCTGATTGTTCATCAATTGCTACAAGAACGCCACATGTTTCAGCATCAAAACCATACTTAGCTCTTGTATACCCTATGTCTCGTACGGTATCACGTACAATTTTTTGAATATCAACATACGCAGATGTTGATATCTCTCCTGCTACTAAAACCAATCCTGTAGTAACAATCGTCTCGCAAGCTACACGAGCTGTTGAATCTTTTTCTAAAATGGCATCAAGAATTGCATCACTAATTTGATCAGCAATTTTATCCGGGTGTCCTTCTGATACGGACTCGGATGTGAATAATTTTCTTTCTGACATTAGATATCCCCCTTTGTTTTTTCGGTTACAAGGCTTCTCCACTACTAAAAGTGAATCCTATCGGGAATCCTTTTGCAAACCTTATACAGTTTATCACAATTTCTCTGAAAATGATACGCCTTATAAAAACTGAAATCTTTTTCTATAAAAACTGAAATCTTTTTCTTTTTCCTTTTAATTTTTTTGGTATGATAGATAGGAATTAGAAGAAAGGAGCCAGTCTTTTATGCCCATAAAAAATACCATTGAAACCTTTTTATATAATCCAATAGTTTTGGTACTCTTCACTCCATTCAGCTATCTCCTGATAGGGACCCTTTATGCTGTTCAATATGTCCCATTGAATATTGGAAAATTTATCGCTTTTTATTTACTGCTTTTCGTAAATTACTGTATTGAAAATTATTTAAAAAAGCACTCGTTTCTCAATAAATCAGAACTTAAAGGTCCGTTTTATCTTATGGAATTAATGAATATCTTGTTAATAGCATTTCTCAGCTTTCAATCCCATTATTCTATTGCTTTATTAATTATCTTATATAGTTTAATCATTCATTTCCAACAAGTTCTTAAAGATAACCAGTTTCCTATTGTTGCTGTCTTGATTTTAGGAATTTTCAAAGGTGGTATGCTGACCTACTTAAGTTTCTTTATTCAAGCGCAATTTCTTCCTTTAATACTGATTGTCTGGAGTACACCATTGGTCATCTTACATTTGTTTATTGAAATCGGCAGTTATTTAGCAGAAAAAAAATCTCCTCGTGTTGCAATAGGCCAGTCTTATATATTGGTAACCCTACTGATTTTCATTTATCTAAGTACAGGACTATTTTTGTATAGTACATTTCGTATGGGGTTGTTTCTTTTTATTTTAACTCTCCCGTTAGCCATCCGTCTGGCCAGATTATTTATCACTCATAGTTGGAAAGACTCCAAATCTGTCACACTGAAAACGTTCCGGCTGTTCCAACTTCTGTATACAGTAATCTTTATTTTTGCAGAAGTCCTCTATTTCGCAAATCTTTAAAACATGAATACACCCAGCAAAAATAACTTTGTTAGCATGAAGGTAGAATACCACATTCTAATGAAGGTATTTTTGCTGATTTTATATTCGAAAATTCTCTTTTTTATATTCTATTTATTTACAATTCATAATGAGCAATCAGCAAAGTATCCGTAATAACGTTTAATCCAGTATGAGAAATAAAATCTTTTTCTTCCTCATAAAACTACCGTCCTCCAAGGTGTAGAACAGCTGAAATGGGAATAAGCTGATAATATGGAACTTGAGATAATAAATTTCTCCAGCATAGAGTCCAGCTAGCATAGAATGTCCAACCTATTCAAGAAACGATAGGTGCTGTCTCAGGTATCTTACTGCCCCTGCGTACGTCAAACCAACCAAAAAGAGCTGTTCACGTCATTTGACTGTGAACAGCTCTTTTTAGCATTCTGTATTTTAATGACCCGTACGGGATTCGAACCCGTGTTACCGCCGTGAAAGGGCAGTGTCTTAACCGCTTGACCAACGGGCCTGATTAATTATTTTTCTAAGAAGAATATGGGCCTAAATGGACTCGAACCATCGACCTCACGCTTATCAGGCGTGCGCTCTAACCAGCTGAGCTATAGGCCCAAAAGACATAAAAAAAGAGCGGGTGAGGAGAATCGAACTCCCATCATCAGCTTGGAAGGCTGAGGTTTTACCACTAAACTACACCCGCATTTTAGTTATGGCCCGGGACAGAGTCGAACTGCCGACACCTTGAGCTTCAATCAAGTGCTCTACCAACTGAGCTACCGGGCCAAATATTCAATTAAACGGTCTCGACGGGAATCGAACCCGCGATCTTCTGCGTGACAGGCAGACATGTTAACCCCTACACCACGAGACCAAAATCAGCTTAATTTTTCTTTCAGTGCACTGCTGCACATTGCGGGGGCAGGACTCGAACCTGCGACCTCCGGGTTATGAGCCCGACGAGCTGCCAACTGCTCTACCCCGCGATAATAAATATAAATTTCCATGACTGCTTACAGACACGATAAGGAGGATAAGGGATTCGAACCCTTGCGTGCTTTTACACACCTGACGGTTTTCAAGACCGTTCCCTTCAGCCGGACTTGGGTAATCCTCCGATATAAACAATTGTTTATTTTGAAGAGGTTTAAAACCTCATGACCCGTACGGGATTCGAACCCGTGTTACCGCCGTGAAAGGGCAGTGTCTTAACCGCTTGACCAACGGGCCAGATAACTTGATAGAAATATTATGGATTGGTGCTAAAACTAACGGAGAAGGAGGGATTTGAACCCTCGCGCCGCGTTAACGACCTACACCCTTAGCAGGGGCGCCTCTTCAGCCACTTGAGTACTTCCCCAAACCACAATTTTACTTTTTACAAACCAATAAATTAATTGGTGTAATGGGCCTAAATGGACTCGAACCATCGACCTCACGCTTATCAGGCGTGCGCTCTAACCAGCTGAGCTATAGGCCCATAAAAGCGGGTGAGGAGAATCGAACTCCCATCATCAGCTTGGAAGGCTGAGGTTTTACCACTAAACTACACCCGCATAAAACGGTCTCGACGGGAATCGAACCCGCGATCTTCTGCGTGACAGGCAGACATGTTAACCCCTACACCACGAGACCAAAATCAGCTTAATTTTTCTTTCAGTGCATTGTTGCACTATTGCGGGGGCAGGACTCGAACCTGCGACCTCCGGGTTATGAGCCCGACGAGCTGCCAACTGCTCTACCCCGCGATAATAAATATAAATTTCCATGACTGCTTACAGACACAATAAGGAGGATAAGGGATTCGAACCCTTGCGTGCTTTTACACACCTGACGGTTTTCAAGACCGTTCCCTTCAGCCGGACTTGGGTAATCCTCCGTGAAATACAAGGTAATTCTAATCGAAAAGATCAAAGTGGACCTTGCAGGACTCGAACCTGCGACCGGACGGTTATGAGCCGTCTGCTCTAACCAACTGAGCTAAAGGTCCAAGTTCTTTTATTCAATTAAAGTAGCGGCGGAGGGGATCGAACCCCCGACCTCCCGGGTATGAACCGGACGCTCTAGCCAGCTGAGCTACACCGCCATAATTAAATTAAGAAATCTTGTTGCAATGGAGCCTAGCGGGATCGAACCGCTGACCTCCTGCGTGCAAGGCAGGCGCTCTCCCAGCTGAGCTAAGGCCCCTAAATAAAATCGGGAATACAGGATTCGAACCTGCGACCCCTTGGTCCCAAACCAAGTGCTCTACCAAGCTGAGCTAATTCCCGTATACGTTAGTAAAAACTCTTTAAAAGAGATGCACCCAGCAAGAGTCGAACTTGCAACCGCTTGATTCGTAGTCAAGTACTCTATCCAATTGAGCTATGGGTGCTAATAATGGTGCCGAGGGCCGGAATCGAACCGGCACGGATATCACTATCCGCAGGATTTTAAGTCCTGTGCGTCTACCTGTTCCGCCACCCCGGCTTTAATGAACAAGTTATCATTTTCTAGCATGACTAGAAAGCGGAAAACGGGGTTCGAACCCGCGACCCCCACCTTGGCAAGGTGGTGCTCTACCACTGAGCTATTTCCGCAAATGGTGCCGGCTAAAGGATTTGAACCCTCGACCCTCTGATTACAAATCAGATGCTCTACCAACTGAGCTAAGCCGGCAATTATTTAATACCAAAAAAATAAATGATGCGGGTGAAGGGACTTGAACCCCCACGCCTCGCGGCGCTAGATCCTAAATCTAGTGCGTCTGCCAATTCCGCCACACCCGCATTTACTTTAAGGCAACATACTAGTCAACAAGCAACTAGAATGAGTCATGCAGGATTCGAACCTGCGACCCTCTGATTAAAAGTCAGATGCTCTACCAACTGAGCTAATGACTCATGGTGGAGGTTAACGGGCTCGAACCGCTGACCCTCTGCTTGTAAGGCAGATGCTCTCCCAACTGAGCTAAACCTCCAAAAATTATATGCGCGGCAACGTCCTAGTCTCACAAGGGGAAACCCCTCACTACCTTCGGCGCTAAGAAGCTTAACTACTGTGTTCGGCATGGGAACAGGTGTGACCTTCTTGCCATCGTCACCACACATATGT